>NZ_SNUI01000038.1:0-255 GCF_012027375.1 Thermococcus sp. LS2
CGGAGTCAACGTAGTGGGCAGCATAATTCCAGTTCTCTAAAAGCGTGTCTCGGAGTTGTTTCCTCTCAAACTTCGTGAATTTTTCGGTATTGAGGATTTCTTGGAGTGCAGTTTTTGCCATTTTGTGGTACTCTTCAATAAACTTCAGAATAACACTATCGCCTTGAAGTTGAATTGAGTACGCCCTCACGACGGTTTCATTCTTGGAAGAGCTGTTTTGCATTCTTCACAACCTCTTTATACTTGTGAGAACGC
>NZ_SNUI01000039.1:0-255 GCF_012027375.1 Thermococcus sp. LS2
AATTATAGATAAAAAGCTCAGAGAGTTTCAAGAACGACGTGAGTGATTGTCTCTTTCACACCATCTAGTGAAGCAATCTGCTCAAGGATTTCATCGAGTCTGGTCTTATCCGCCTCAACAATTAAGTAAATGTCTCCTGTGACTCTGTAAACCCTCTTAACTTTAAGCTTCTTTATTGCATCGTAAACCTGCTTCCTTTTCGTTGGCTCAATCTTTATGAAGACAAATACATCGCCTTTTCTTTCTCCTAAAAGC
>NZ_SNUI01000040.1:0-252 GCF_012027375.1 Thermococcus sp. LS2
GATGAAATCGGCTACAGCAATATTGAGATTTTCACATTCGATTTAAGAAAGCCTCTACCAGATTATGCACTTAGGAAGTTTGATACATTCATAACAGATCCGCCAGAGACAGTTGATGCTATAAGAGTTGATGCTATAAGAGCTTTCGTTGGCCGCGGTATCGCTACGCTCAAAGGCCCAGGCTGTGCCGGCTACTTTGGAATAACGAGAAGAGAGAGCTCCCTTGACAAGTGGAGAGACATCCAAAAGCTT
>NZ_SNUI01000041.1:0-247 GCF_012027375.1 Thermococcus sp. LS2
ACCTTTTGCTCACTGCTAGAGCATAATCCTGAACTGGTTTAATAAGTCCAAGGTTACGAAGTTACGAAAAACGCCCAATTGTATTCATTTACACATTCTTCGTAACCTCGTAACCCTAAACCTCTTGTTGTGTCAGTTGGAGCTGATGAACCTTAAACTCCACGGCATCTAGAAAGCTTCCATCCAAAACCTTGACTATAACTAGTTCTTCTTTTGCCCTGGTCATTCCAACGTAATACACCCGCTT
>NZ_SNUI01000042.1:0-238 GCF_012027375.1 Thermococcus sp. LS2
AGCGTAAGACTGGATCACAGTAATATACAATATATGCATTTGCAATACTGTGTAGAAATTCCGTAAGGCTCTCGTGTTCCTTCTCAAGCTCTTCTCTTATTGCAGAATAAGGCAAAGACTGAAGAGCAACAATTTTTATAAGCTCCTCTTTGCTCTTGAAGTAGTTGTAAAAAGTGCCTTTAGCAACTCCTGCCCGCTCAACAATTTCATCGACAGTAGTTTTGTCGTAGCCCTTTTC
>NZ_SNUI01000043.1:0-225 GCF_012027375.1 Thermococcus sp. LS2
CCTCAATTGCGTCGTTGATTAATGCAATTTTAGCGTTTTCAACTCTCTTTGGCATTCCTGGGTGAACTCTCTCCTTGTCGATTACAACACCCTTGATGAGCTGACTCTCTTCAACGCTCTCTCCTTCTTTCTTCTCAATTTTAATGTTGTCAATGTCAACCTCAAACTTGCCATCCTTTTTCTCTGCAACTTGCTTAACTGCCTCAACAGCCAACTTAGCCAAGT
>NZ_SNUI01000004.1:0-185535 GCF_012027375.1 Thermococcus sp. LS2
CGGTTTCCCGCCCCCTCTCGGAGGGCAGTACACCCGGGATCGCTGGCGGGCTTAACTTCCGGGGTCGAAACGAGACCGGGTGTGGCCCCGCCGCTATGGCCGCCGTACCGATACATACTCACCGCTGGTTGATTTATAAAGTTTGCGGTGTTGAAAAAGATTAATAATGCTTAACTCCAAAAGTTCAGGGGTGGTGATCATGGGATTAATTGAAGATAAGGCTTTAGTTGAGGCGGCTCTTTTTGTCGCGGGAAGGCCGTTGAGCATAAAAGAACTCTCAAAAGCCCTCGGGATAAAATCTCTTGATTACCTCGAAAAGCTGATTGAGTTGATTGCTGCAGAGTATGCTGAGAGAAAAAGTGCAATAGAGGTTGTCAGGGTTCTGGGAGATAAGTATGTCATGCAGGTTAAGCAGGAGTACTCTCAGAGAGTAATTCACCTGATGCCAAAGCCTGACTTAAGAACTGGTGAGCTGAAAACCCTTGCATTAATTGCATATCTCCAGCCAATAGAGCAAAGCAAGATAATAAAACTCAGGGGAAGTCAGGCATATGAACACATTAAGCGTCTCCTTCAAATGGGGTTAATTTATGCTGAACCTTATGAAAGGACTAAGCTTTTAGGAACAACTCAAAAGTTCGCTGAGCTTTACGGATTCCCAGAAAATGACCCATTGCTAATTAAAGAGGCATTCAAAAAGGTTGTTCACGCTGAATATGCTGATTTAATCGAAAAACTTGAGAAAACTGAAAAAGGTGAAAAAGAGACTGAGTAATTTCTTGAAGCTTTAGTTTTCCTATTTCTAAGCAAAAAAGAAAATTCATCGTTATTTTACAAAATTCGGAGCTTCAAAAAGTTTAAATACTCAAGTTGAGAATTACTATCTAGGTGAGTGTATATGGCTGTGCTGACCAAAGAACAGATTGTTGAGCTTATTCGGAAACAGAAAGGACTCAGCTTAGATGAAATCGAGGAAAAGATTGCTGAGATTGCTCAAAGAAATCAGATTTCAGAGCATGCTGCTGCTCTATTATTAGCAGAGCAGCTTGGAGTTAACCTAGAAGAAACAGCGCCTTTAATGTACATCACAGACTTAGTACCAGGCATGAGGGATGTGAACATAGTCGGCAGGATCATGCGCAAGTATGGGATTAGAGAATACACAAAGAGAGATGGAACTAGAGGACAAGTTGCAATCCTCTTAATCTACGACAGCACTGGAAAAGCAAGGGTAGTTCTCTGGGACGGAAAAGTCAGCGAATACTACAACAAGCTCCAGGTTGGGGACATAATCAAGATAATTGACGCAAATGTTAGAGAAAGCTTAGCTGGTCTCCCAGAGCTTCATGTGAACTTCAGGAGCAGAATAATTGTTAATCCAGAAGATCCGAGAGTTGAAGAGATACCCCCGCTTGAGGAAGTTAGAACATACTCCTATTCAAGAAGGAAAATTGCAGAGTTGATGGATGGAGAGAAATTCATCGAACTCAGAGGGACAATTGCAAAGCTTTACAGGGTTATAGTTTACGATGCATGTCCCGAGTGCAGGAGGAAAGTTGACTATGATCCAGGTATGGAAGTGTGGATTTGTCCAGAGCATGGGGAGGTAACACCGCTAAAAATGACAGTAGTTGACTTTGGAATTGATGATTCAACAGGTTATATCAGGGTTACACTGTTCGGCGAAGACGCTGCTGAGCTTTTAGGAGTTGATCCCGAGGAAATAAGCGAAAAGCTGAAAGAGCTGACAGAGATGGGAATGACAATCAAGGAAGCTGGAAGAAAATTAGCAGAGGAAGAGTTCTATCCATTACTTGGAAGGGAAATAGTTGTTAGAGGAAACGTCGTCGAAGACAGATTCTTAGGACTCCTTCTCAAAGCGTCTTCATGGGAGGATGTGGATTATAGAGGGGAGATTGAGAGAGTTAGGAGAGAGCTCAAAGGCATTCTTAAGGGGGTGTTCTGATGGAAGATCTTCAACCACAAATTAGACGTAGAAAACCAGCTGTGGAGAGAAAAATCGGTGAGATAACTGAAGAAGATACAAGGGTTGCATTAATTGGAAAGGTAGTCAAAGTGGATAAGCTTGACTACTTATTCTGGCTTGATGACGGTACTGGTGTTGCTGTAATCGAGACAGAAGAGAACGTCCTTCCAAAAGTTGGACAGACTGTTAGAATAATAGGCAGAATAATCAGGAACGAGGGGATGCACATCTATGCCGAGGTTGTTCAAGACTTCAGTGATGCAGATTTGGAAGCTTTAGAAGAAATCCAAGAGCTTGAGAAAAAAGTTTTGCCAAAAATTGAAAATGTCTTGGTGTGGTGGTCAGAATGAAGAAGCGCTTACCCGCTACTAGGGTTTATATTAAGGACATCCTTGAGGGATTCTATGTCAAAAGCGAGGGTGACTTTGAGCCTAATTACCTGATCACAAAAGATGCGAGAAAAGTTTACAGAGCTAAAATAGTCGCAACTGTTGTGAGAGACCCAGTAATAGCTGAAGATGAGACGTACGGAAAGTTTCAAGTTGACGACGGCACTGGTGTAATTTGGGTTCTTGGATTCAGAGATGACACAAAGTTTGCTAAGCTCGTTAAGAAAGGCGATTTGGTACAGATTATTGGAAAGATTGCAGAGTGGAGAGGGGATAAGCAGATTTTGGTTGAAGGAGTTTCAAAAGTTCATCCAAACATGTGGATTCTCCACCGTTATGAAGCATTGAGAGATAAGGTGGAGCACATAAAGAAGGCCAAAATTGCGTTTGAAATCTACAACACATATGGCATAACGGCAAAGGCAAAGGTAATTGCAAAGAATAAAGGAGTGAGTGAAGAACTTCTTGAGACGATCGATGAGCTCTATGCAATAATGATGGAGCAGAGAGCTGAAGAGGCTTTGGAGGAAGAAATGTTTGAAGAGGAAGAAAAGACAGTTGATGAAACCCTTGAAGAAGCTAAAAAGGCTATACTTGAGATACTGAGATCTAAAGGAGACAAGCCAGTTTCAATAAGATACATCCAGAGAAAGCTTCAAGACAAGTTTGAACCAGAAGTTATTGAAGATGCATTGAGGGAGCTGATGGCTGAGGGAGAAATTTACGAGCCAGAAGTGGGTTACTACAAGATTCTAGCCTGACATTCTATTCTTATTCTTACTTTTCGTTTTTATCTTGCAAGGATAAAGAGATAAAGAAAAGAATAAGAGTCTAATACTGCTCCCTCATTGTTCTTATTACAGGATCATGAATTAATGTCGAGGTTATGCTGTCAACCATTCTGAAGAACTCCTCTTTGCCCTCTTCAAGCTCCATGTTGTCAACCCTGAGTATTTGACACTCGCTTCCAAGTATCCACTTCCCTAGGATTATCTTTTCTTTATCTCCATAGGAGGCATCAATCCTAATCAGCCCGTAGGGGATATCAGCTGTCCACCAGTTTGCCTTGAAGTTTACTTTCCAGCCTAGCTCCTCAATAACTTTGGTGATTATGTCCATTGTTTCTCCTGGGCCATAAGGCGTTTTAAACGTGATTATGAGCCACAGCTCTTCTCTCTCGAGGTTCTCCTTCAGTACTTTCTCAATATTCACATTCTCACCCCCATCGTGATTGAACCTAGGAGGAAGCTAAATACGGCCAAATATATTGCGGCTTTCAATTTTTTCTGGGCTTTTCCAGCCATTTCAGGTGTTGGATTCTTTAAAAGCTCAAAAACCGCCACTAGTATAAGGCCGTCAACAACCACCATCGGTAGATAGCCTATTCCAATCCCAGCTTTCACGGGCAAAAACGATGTTATCACTGTGGCTATTCCAAATAGAGATGCCAAATAAGCGGATTTTTCAACTCCCCACACAATCGGCAGGGTTTTTGCTCCCTTTGCTCTGTCTCCTTCAATGTCTTCAATATCTTTCATGATCTCCCTAGCAAGGTTCACCATGAATGCGCACAGTGCTAAATACCCGGCCAGTCCAATTTTGCCCACTGCAATCGCGCCGTAGAGAGGAGTAGCTCCAGTCAAGCTCGCAACCATTATGTTCCCAATAATAGGCAATGGCTTGAGCTTCCATGCATATATGAAAAGTACAAAATACGCGAGAATTGCTAAAAGAAATGCATAAATGTTGAGATTATATGCCAAGATTAACCCTACAGCGAACAATAGCATAGCATACCAAAAAGCAGTTTTCCTTGACATTGCTCCCCTCGGCAAAGGCCTTGTTGGGCGGTTGATTTTGTCAATCTCATAGTCAAAATAGTCGTTTATTGTGTTCCCAGCACTGCATCCTAAAAATATAACTGCAAAGATTAGCAATGCCGTCTTTAAGTCTGGAAAATGTCCCATTGCTACAACTGAGCCTAATATGCCAACTAATCCAGCGACAAAACAGTTGTGGGGGCGTAATATCTCAATAAAAGCTTTGGGCTCCACTATGCGCACCTAATATAAAGAAAATTGTGGGGTATTAAAACCTTTTCCTAGAGGGCATTTCTGTCCAACAAGCCAAGTTCTTCTCCATCTTCTCTAACCCTAATCCTTCCGAATCTGATTTCTCTAACATTTTTCATTGTCTCTTCATCTAAAGGGGTTAGAATCTCAGCTCTCATGTCTCTGAAGTTTATGAACTTGAGAATACCTAATCCGAGACAGAAGCCGTCTCTGTCAATCAATCCAAGAACGAGGTTGCTGAGCTTTTCAAAATCGAAGTATTGCAGAACATTTTTATCGACCTGTCTTGGGATATTTGCAACGTCAGCCTTTATGACAAAGTACTTCTCCCCGATTTTTCTTCCATGGATAATCAGCCATTTAAATAGAGCCTCTAAAAGGGATTTTTCATTTTCATTGATTTCTTCCCCTTGAAAGAGCTGAGTTCCGCTTATTATAAGCTGAGACAGGTCTATGGTGTATGTTTTTGAATCTTTAAAATATTCTCTCCACTTTTCTTTTCTTATCTCTCTTCTTTCTTCTCGGTTGAATTTCCTTGCCCTATCGCTGACTTTCAATCGGAAAATTTGAATTTTCCCTTCAAACAGCTTCAATATTGGCTCAAGCTCATTCGCTCTCTGAAGCGCAATCAGTATGTCGGGCTTAACTGTTTCAATTTTCATTCTCTTGAGCTCAACTCCAGAACCGCTGATTAATCCCGTAGTGTCTATAATTGTTACATCAGCTTTTTTCTCCGCTTCTTCTGTAAGTATCTTAACCCCCGCGATCATTTCTCCAAAAAACTGATTTGGAGTTATGCTGCCCACAAAGTAGTGTTTGTATGCTCTTATCTCTCCAAAAGACTCAAATAGCACATCTGGAAAGCCCAAACTTATCGTGGCTGGTGGGAGAATGCCCTTTTGTCCAATGTCGCTGTCAATTACCGCAACTTTAAATCCTAACGAGAGGAGCTCATTTGCTAAAAAAGTCGCTAAAGTGGTTTTTCCACTGTCTACTCCTCCTAGAATCATTACTTTAACTGGCTTTTTGTGGTTCTCAAGAATCCTTAAGATGTCTCTTCTATCCTCTGGAACCTCTTGTGTGTATCTTGCTTTGTTCATGGTTTAAATTTCTCCCGCTGGAATAAAAAGTTAACTTTATATTTGCGGCCTAGTAAATGAGGTGAATGTACGAATGTTCAGTTTACAAAAACCAAAAACTTTATTAAACTTTGAAAGTCTATCTTTATAATTGACAAGGAAAAAATTTAGGAGGCTGAGGAATGGAGGAAAAAGTTTCACTCACTACTAGACAGATCGAGCTGTTGAGAAAGCTCTACAAAGAGGGAAAGACAATTGAAGTACATACAGTAGAAAAAACCCAAGACGAGCTTGCAGAGGAGCTTGGGATTACAAGACAAGCACTAAGCAACCATCTTAAAGTTTTGAAGGAGCTCGGCTATATACGAACTGGTAGGGGGTTCATAGACCTTACAGAAAAGGCGCTAGAGCTTTTAGGAGAAAGAAAAGGCGATGTATTTGTCTTCATAAAGATTGAGCCAACGAAAAGGAAGCAGGTTTACGATGCAATAAAGAAGCTTAAAGTTAAGAGGGTTTACAGAGTCACAGGAGACATTGACTTAATTGTTGAGGCGGATAAGACCAGACTCGATGAAATCCTTGAGCAGATTGCTTCACTAGATGGTGTGAAAGAGACAATCACTCACGTCGTTCTTGAAACTCTCTGAGCTTTTTATCTATAATTCTTTTTAATTCCTCTATGTTAGTCCCAAATTTAGCTGACACTGGAACGAAAAGCTCCTTGTAATCTTCCCAGGTTCCGGTTAATCCAAACTTTTCTATTAGCTTGTTAATTGTCAAACTTATATTTCTAATCTTATCAAGCTTGTTGACTGCAACTATTGTGGGAATCTTAAGCTCTTGCAGGAACTGAAAGAACTCTACATCTATTGGAATCTCTCCTCTCTTTTCCCATCTCTCGATGATTTCTAAAGCGCTCTTGCCGTCAATTACCAGTATTGCTAGCTCAATTTCGTCTGCATGTTCTTCAATGAAGTGGACAATTTCTGTTTTTATCTTCTCTTGAACGTGCTTTGGAAGTCCGCTCATAAAGCCGAAGCCAGGCATATCAATTACTCTTTTGTTTCTCCACACGATCTCAACGGGCTTCCTTGTAACCCCAGGTCTCTTTCCTCTTCTCACTTTTTTTCCAGTGAGCTTATAAATCAGCGTGCTTTTGCCAACATTTGAGCGTCCCACAAATATTATCATTTCATCTCACCACGTGAGCTCTGTTTAAGCTTTTTTAAAGTTTGAGACCAAAAATACTTAAGTATAAAGACCTCAAAAATATTTAGGTGGTTGGCATGGCTGAGCAGAATCAAGCAAACCAGCTTGTTAATAAGTTCGTTGTCTCTTTAGTTGATGGAAAAATACTTGGATACGTTACAGACATCAACGTTGAAGTTGAAGGAGATCAGTTTTACTTCATACTCCGAATGAAAGTTCTGGAAAATCTCGGCAAGACTGGGGAATTTCATTCAGGAATGTTTTCAACAGAGAAGAAAATACGAATAAAGCCAAGTGACATAGTCAACGTCGGTACGGATGTTATAATTCTCGGAGATGGTAAGGTTCCTCCTCTCAGGGAAATTGAACGCCTTCACCAGATAGCCACGGAATACAACGCTCTTGTTAGGGAGCTTGAGCAGAAAGAGGCAATAATAAAGCAGCTCAAAGAGGAGAACAAGCAGCTGAGCAAGCAGATTGATGAGCTCATGAGAGAGCTTAGGAGGCTTCAAGTGATAAAGGAGGACTTTGAACACCTAAAGGAGCAGTTAATAAAGCAGGAAGGGCAATTAGAGATGGCAAAAGAGTATATCAGGCTTCTTGAGGGACTTAGGCATGATATTGATCAGATAAAAGCTGACGTGGAGAGATTGGTTAAGGGCTATCTTGAAGATGCAGTTAGGAGAATAGTTAATGAAGAGCTAAATGCAAGAGGACTGAAAAAAACACTGCTTTAGCCAAAAATCTGAGTTCCAAAGACGTGCAAGAGTATTTCAATTGCAATAAAAATCAGTACAAGTGCTATTGCTCCTCTTGGGCTTATCTTTATTGCTTTCGTGTCTTCATCGAAGAATCTCATCAAACCAGCACCAGTTGGTGGTAGAGTTGTTTTCTCCTTTGCCATGTTCTCACCTCTTGTGTGTTGCTAAGTTTTGAGATATAAAAAAGTTTTGATTAAAATTTGGCAAAAAAGAAGTAAAGTTCAAGCGTGGTGTTGATAGACAACATAAGTGTCCCCATCGTCGTAAATTTCTTGTGGCGCAACTCCCCAGAAGTATGTCCATGTGAATCCTGGGTTTGCATCAACATCTGGACCTCCTGCAGCAATGTAGGATGCCCAGACTAATTCTGAACAGTAGTAGCTGTCACCGTAAACTTCCTTGAAGAACCAGAGCCAGTCATATGGCTTTCCTAACTGCTGCATTGCAAAAGCTATTGCTTTCTGTCTGACATCGTCGGTAGTTTTAACTCTTAATATTGCCACTTCATCATACCTCTTAAGGAAATCTGACATTGTAACAATCCTAACAGCACTTGGATCATCCCATGCCTCAATAATCATCCATTCTCCAAGAGATTCATCATAGTAAGCAACTAAACCTGTGTGTGTCCAGTATCCCGGAATATAGAGGTCACTTACTGGATTGTGCCCAATTATGATATCCCCAGGAATAACATCGGTTGGATATGGGTGGCTGTATTCCGTTGTGTCTCCTATGATGCTACCGATCAAGTCTAAAGCCGCCACGCTTGGCATAATCATTCCTAAAACCAAACCAGCCAGAAATAGTGTTGTAATTAATCTACCATTCATTTTAGCCATCACCAAAGGATATGGTTGTTTTACAATATATTAAAATTTTTTGGTAATTTTGGTATTACTGCAACTAATTCAATAGAAGAAACCTTTTTAAATGCACTAACTCAATGGCATTCGGATAAGGGGTTAACCCAATGAATCCCGCTAATGAAGATTTGAGAGGTGGGAGGAAAATGGCTACGTTTAAGCTTGTAATCTCAGACCCAAAGAGCGGAATTGCAAAGCAGGTTGAGATTAGTGGGCCAGAGGCAGAGAAGCTGATCGGCAAAAGGATAGGTGATGAGATTCCAGCAAAGGAGCTTGGGCTTGATTTAAGCGCAATCTTTGGTAAAGAAATTCCAGCAGATGCAAAGCTCCTCATTAGAGGTGGAACTGATAAAGACGGCTTCCCAATGAGACCAGATGTTCATGGGCCAAGAAGAGTTAAGATCCTTCTCTCAAAGGGTCCAGGCTTCAGACCTAGGGAGAAGGGTGAGAGAAGGAAAAAGACCGTTAGGGGCAACACAATCAGCCCAGATATTGTTCAAATTAATGTCAAGCTTATCTATTGATTTTCTCTGCTTTTGCTTTTAATTTCCCTTGGCACTCTTTGTGGTAAGGTTAATAAAGAGAGAGTACCCTTTATTTTTGGAGGCGAGAGCCATGACAAAGAAGAAGTTTAAACAATCTGAGGTTAATATAGGAATGGTTGGTCACGTTGATCACGGTAAAACGACACTAACTAAGGCTTTAACTGGAATTTGGACAGATACGCACAGTGAGGAGTTGAGAAGGGGTATTACAATTAAGATAGGCTTTGCTGATGCTGAAATTAGGAAATGTTCAAGCTGTGGAAAATATTCAACTTCTCCAGTCTGTCCCTACTGTGGAGCCGAGACAGAATTTGAGAGAAGGGTTTCATTCATTGACTCCCCAGGTCACGAGGCATTGATGACCACAATGCTTGCTGGAGCTTCACTAATGGATGGAGCAATTCTCGTAATTGCGGCAAATGAGCCTTGCCCAAGACCACAGACAAGGGAGCATTTGATGGCCCTTCAAATCATTGGCAACAGAAACATAATAATCGCCCAGAACAAGATTGAGCTTGTAACGAAGGAGCAAGCTTTGGAAAACTACAGACAAATCAAGGAGTTCATCAAGGGGACAGTTGCTGAAAATGCTCCAATAATCCCGATCTCAGCTCTGCATGGAGCAAATATTGACGTTCTCATAAAGGCAATCGAAGACTTCATACCAACTCCAGAGAGGGATCCAAACAAGCCGCCAAAGATGCTTATTTTGAGGAGCTTTGATGTCAACAAGCCAGGAACTCCCCCAGAAAAGCTTGTCGGCGGTGTTATTGGAGGCTCAATAGTTCAAGGAAAGCTCAAAGTTGGAGATGAAATCGAGATAAGACCCGGCGTGCCTTATGAAGAGCACGGAAGGATAAAATATGAGCCAATAACAACTGAAATTGTCTCTCTCCAAGCTGGAGGAAGGTTTGTAGAGGAAGCTTATCCTGGTGGGTTGGTGGGAGTAGGAACAAAGCTCGACCCGTTCTTAACTAAGGGCGATCTGATGGCAGGAAACGTCGTTGGAAAGCCTGGGAAGTTGCCACCAGTATGGGAGGAGCTTCGCTTAGAAGTTCACCTCTTAGAGAGAGTCGTTGGTACAGAAGAGGAGCTCAAGGTTGAGCCGATAAAGAAGAGGGAAGTTCTCCTCTTAAACGTTGGAACAGCTAGAACTATGGGTCTCGTTACTGGGCTTGGAAAAGACGAGGTAGAACTTAAACTCCAGATTCCAGTGTGTGCAGAGGTTGGAGAGAGAGTAGCAATAAGCAGACAAGTCGGCTCAAGATGGCGTTTGATAGGTTATGGATTCATTAAGAGCTGACTTTTTCTATTTTAATTTGTGGTGGTCTTGATGAAAAGAGTGTGGCTTGTTCTTCCAGACACAAACTTTCTTCTAATTCCTGGCCAGTTTGGCGTTGATATAATTAGTGAGCTTAATCGAATTCTCGATGTTAAGTTTGAGATTGCCGTTCCGAATATTGTTCTCGATGAGCTCAACGTTATAGAGCGCAAAGCTAAAGGGAGAGACCTTATGGCTGTTAGAATGGCTAAAAAGCTAGTTGAGAGGTTTAAGGTTATTGAAATTGGGAAATTTGGGGAAAAGCCGACTGATATGCAGATTTATGAGTTTGCTGTGAATACACCTAATGTTGTTGTCTGTACAAATGATAAGCTCCTTAAAAAGAAGCTCAGGGAGAAAGGAATCCCCGTTGTCTATCTCAGACAAAAGAAGATTCTTGAGCTTGAAGGTATGTTAGAATAGCGACAACTTTAAAAGCTAACTCTTAAAGCTAAATGCAGAAAAACTTTTAGGTTAGTTGATAAAAGGTTTGAGAGGTGGTAAAGATGAATCCGTTCCATGACCTTGAGCCAGGACCAGAGGTTCCAGAAGTTGTTTACGCATTGATTGAGATTCCAAAGGGAAGCAGAAACAAGTATGAGCTTGACAAGAAAACAGGTTTAATAAAGCTTGACAGAGTTCTTTACAGCCCATTCTACTACCCAGTTGACTACGGAATCATTCCACAGACATGGTATGATGACGATGACCCATTTGATATCATGGTTATTATGAGAGAGCCCACTTATCCTGGAGTTCTCATAGAGGCAAGACCAATCGGATTGTTCAAGATGATTGATAGCGGAGACAAGGATTACAAAGTCCTAGCAGTTCCAGTTGAGGATCCATACTTCAACGACTGGAAGGACATTGATGATGTTCCAAAAGCATTCCTTGATGAGATTGCCCACTTCTTCAGAAGATACAAGGAGCTGCAAGGAAAGGAGATCATCGTTGAAGGATGGGAAAACGCTGAAAGAGCAAAGCAAGAAATCTTAAGAGCTATTGAGCTCTACAAAGAGAAATTCGGAAAGAAGGAGTGATTTCTTTCTTTTTTCAATCTAATTAAAAACTAGGAGGTAGCGGGATGTACAAGCTTTTGACGGTTAAAGATGTTGTGAGGATTCCACCAAGAATGTTTACAATGGATCCAAAAGAAGCTGCAAAAATAGTTCTGAGAGAGACTTATGAGGGAATTTATGATAAGGATGAGGGAGTTATCCTGGCTGTTCTTGATGTTCATGAGATTAGTGAGGGAGTTATCGTCCCTGGTGACGGTGCAACGTATCATGAAGTCGTTTTTGATGTTCTCGTGTGGAAGCCTGAGATGCATGAGGTTGTTGAGGGAGAAGTTGTCGATGTTGCTCCTTACGGTGCTTTCATAAGAATTGGACCAATGGACGGTCTCGTTCACATTTCACAGCTTATGGACGATTATGTAGTCTTTGATGAAAAGAACAAGCAGTTCCTTGGAAAGGAGAAGAAATACCTCCTTAAGCTTGGCGACGAAGTTAGGGCGAGGATAATTGCTATCAGCGTTAAGAGCAGGATAATCAGAGAGAACAAGATTGGTCTAACGATGAGGCAGCCTGGCCTTGGAAAATTTGAGTGGATTGAAAAAGAGAAGAGGAAGAGCAAAGAAGGTGAGGCTGGATGAAGGAAAGAGCGTGCAGACACTGTCACTACATAACAACTGAGGACAGATGTCCAGTTTGTGGAAGCAGGGATTTAAGCGATGAGTGGTTTGACTTAGTTATAATCATGGATGTTGAAAATTCAAAGATAGCACAAAAATTGGGTGTAAAAGTTCCAGGGAAGTACGCAATAAGGGTCAGATAAAGATGAGCAAGGAATTTTACTTCAAACTCCCCCTTTCCCTTAGAAATGAGCTTAAGAAACCACTGGGCGAGTTAGTTAGGGGTGAACTCCCCCATCCCTATATTTTAGTAAAAGAGAAGCTTGAAAAGGCTCCTTATTTAATCACGGTTGGAGACGTCGTTACGGAAAATGTTTTAAAGCTCGGCATAAAGCCCAGTGTGGCAATATATGACCATAAAACGGAGCGGATCGAATACAGCCCTGAAATTGAGCCCAATGCTGTAATACTAACAGCCAGCAATCCACCAGCAACCATAACGAAAGCTTTATTAAATGCAATCCGAAAATCCATCGAGCTTGCCAAGAGAGGGCTGGAAGTTCACATTAAAGTTTATGGTGAGGAAGATTTAGCCGCGATTCCCGCGGTGCTTTATGCTCCCCTCAATGCGTTGGTTGTTTATGGTCAGCCCAAAGAGGGCATAGTGCTTATAAAGGTAACATCGGAATGTAAGCGTAGATGTGCTGAGATATTGCGTAAGATGGAGGTGGTTTACGATGGAGATTAGAGTTACTGAAATTAAGGAGAACAAGCTCCTCGGGAGAAAGGAAATTTACTTCGAGATTATCCATGAAGGGGAACCAACTCCCTCAAGAAAGGACGTAAAGGGTAAGCTCGTTGCAATGCTTGACTTAAACCCAGAGACAACAGTTATTCAATACATTAGGTCTTACTTTGGTAGCAGGGTTTCAAAGGGCTATGCAAAGGCCTATGAAAGCAAGGAGAGAATGCTCTACATTGAGCCCGAATACATTCTGATTAGAGACGGTTTGATTGAGAAGAAGGAGGGAGAATGATGGGGCAGAAGTGGAAGCTTTATGAAGTTAAAGATGGCAAAGTTGTGAGGAAGAACAAGTACTGCCCAAGATGCGGTCCTGGAGTTTTCATGGCAAACCACAAGGATCGCTGGAGTTGCGGAAGATGCGGCTACACTGAGTGGAAGAAGTGATTTCTTTTCTCTAATTCCTTCAATCCCTTGAATCTTTTCTGCAGACATTAAAATTTGGGAGAAAGAAAAAGTCAGCTAAGAGCAGCTTGGACTGCTAAATCTGCTCTAACTATTCCATAACCGTAGTAAATGTCCCATCCTGGGTCCCCAAGGTCATCAGCGGTAACGTGAAGTATTCCTCTAACTGTATCTGTTGTCATATCATCAAACGTTCCAACTGGTAGTACTGTGCCATATTTGTTGTAATATGCGGCTTGAATAAGTGCAACGACACCACTGACATGTGGAGTTGCCATTGAAGTTCCGCTAAGGGTCTCATAGTCATCATTCGGATATGTGCTGAGTATGTCAACGCCTGGAGCGCTGACTTCTGGCTGGAGGTTGCTAAACCAAGCTATTCCGTCAGTGGAGTTTGTGGCACCGACGGCAATAACTTCTGGATAAATTGCTGGATAGCTCGGCTGATCCGCTGCCTCATTACCTGCCGCAGCAACAATAACGACACCATAGTTGTATGCTGTGATAATCATGTCATGAAGTGCTGTATCGTCAACAGAACCGCCGAGGCTCATTGAAATAACCTCAGCAGCATCGTCGTCTGGGTCTCCAACAATTACTCCGTCTCCGTCTGAATCAAGAACACCATCTGGACCGAGTAGTGCTTGTTCAATACCGAGCATTATATCGCTGTAAGTTCCAGAACCTCTATCGTCGAGAACCTTAATTGCATAAATTTCAACATTTGGAGCAACACCAACAACACCAATGTCATTGTTAAGAGCCGCAATTGTTCCAATAACGTGAGTTCCGTGACCATTTCCATCGTACCAGTCTGCTGGGTCTGTTGAGACAACTCCACCGATTGTGCTAACTCCCCATGCAATGTTTGCTGCAAGGTCTGGATGATCCCAATCAACACCCGTATCAAGAACTGCAACTTCAATGACACCATTTGAAGCTCCAGTTGTGATATTCCACACCTCGGGTGCATTGATTCTGTCAATTCCCCATGGGATTACTTGCGGCGGCTGGGTTGGAGTTAGCCAAGGTGGCCTTCCTCTACCTCTACCATTCCCTGGATAGGCATATGCTATCTTATCAAGCTCAACCTTCTTAACGCCCTTTACTGATTTCAGCTTTTCAAGGGCATTTTCTGGGATCTCAATTACAACAGCTGGAATAAGCTTATACCTGATTTTAATTTGCCCGCCAAGTCCCTGCACTGCTTTTTCATCAAAGGAGTTCCTGTCAATCATCACAATCACTCTAACCTTCTCTGGCTGTTGTGCAGTTACTGGTTTAAAGGCTAGTGACGCTACTATCAAAATTGCCAACAAGGCACTAAACAAGGCTTTACAGCGCATTTAATTTCCCTCCTGTATATATTTGGTCTTTGTCAGCTATTCAATATGATTAATAAATTTTTCGGCAAATTTAGTGTATCTATTTACGTTTGTATAGAAAAAGATTGGAAAATTTTTATATGACATATGTAACGAAAAGGCTAAATATCTTTTGATTTCTCTTCACTATGCAATGTATCTCGTATACAAAGATCTTAAACTAAAGCTTCACCCGCAAGTTTATGAGCCCGCTGAAGATACCTTTCTGCTAGCTGAGAATTTGAAGGTTAAAGAGGGTGATATTGCTTTAGACATTGGTACTGGAACTGGGATAATTGCTCTTTTGATGGCAAAGAAGGCAGAATTTGTTCTTGGGGTTGATGTTAATCCAATAGCTGTCGAATTGGCAAAGGAGAATGCGAGAATTAACGGAATAAAAAACGTTGAATTCCGCATAAGCAACTTGTTTGAAAATGTTGAGGGAAAATTTGACATCATAACTTTCAACCCGCCCTATCTCCCGGGAGGAGCTGAAGAGTTGCAAGAACCAATTGATTTGGCCTTAATTGGTGGGACACAAGGGAGGGAAGTACTTGATAAGTTCATCAGTCAAGTTAAGGATTACCTAAAGCCAAATGGAATAGTTCAAATTGTCCAGTCGTCAATAACGGGTATTGATGAGACAATAGAAAAGCTCACAAAATTGGGATTTAGTGTAGAGATTACCGCAAAGGAGAAGTACTTTTTTGAGGAGATTGTTGTTATCACGGCTAAGCTAGGTGGATCCTCTTAACTTCTTGAATAAATTTGACCTTTGGCCCATTCTCAGAATCATAATCTTCTTCGAAAAGCTCAATCTCAAACTCCTTTTCGCGTGTTTTGATGATTAGAGTGGGTTTTATATTGCCAAGCATCATGATTGCCACTAACACTCAGAGCTTTTAAACTTTTTGCTGATTGCCGAAATATTTTTCGACGGTGAAATACTCTGATGGAAAAGTTAAATGACCAAATTTGTGTTGCAAAAATTTTTAAATACATTCCTTTACTCCATCTTAGGTGAGCCTAAAATGGAGAATGTAAAACCCAATATGCCTGAAGAAATTGCGAGACTCTTTAAAAAGCAGCATTACGCTCTTGTTGGCAGACACAGTGGAGTTAAGCTCTGTCATTGGTTAAAGGAGAGTATAAAACATAATAGAGTCTGCTACAAGCAGAAGTTCTACGGCATTCACTCTCACCGCTGCCTTCAGATGACACCAGTTTTAGCATGGTGCACCCACAACTGCATATTCTGTTGGCGCCCAATGGAAGGCTTTTTAGGAACAGAGCTGCCGCAGCCTTGGGATGATCCAGCGTTCATTGTTGAAGAGAGTATAAAAGCGCAGAAGAAATTACTCAGCGGTTATTGGGGAGTAAAGGATCAGATAAACGTCAAAAAGCTTGAAGAAGCCATGGAGCCTAAGCATGCAGCAATAAGCCTCTCAGGTGAGCCGATGCTGTATCCTTACATGGGAGATTTAGTTGAAGAGTTCCACAAGAGAGGCTTTACTACCTTCATAGTTACCAATGGAACAGTTCCTGAAAGGCTCGAGGAACTAATCAAAGATGACAAGCTGCCAACGCAACTCTACGTCTCTTTGACAGCTCCAGATATCGAAACATACAACAGAGTTAACATTCCAATGATTCCAGATGGATGGGAAAGGATAATCAAAACTCTTGAGCTAATGAGAGACTTGCCAACGAGAACTGTAATAAGGCTGACCCTTGTCAAGGACGAAAACATGCACAATCCAAAGGGCTATGCAGAGCTAATAATGAAAGCTAAGCCGATGTTCGTTGAAGCTAAGGCCTATATGTTCGTTGGCTTTTCAAGGAACCGCTTAACGATAAACAACATGCCCAAGCACGAAGAAATTAAGGCATTTGCTGAAGAGCTCGTAAAGTACTTGCCTGGTTATCACATTGAAGATGAGTATCAGCCAAGCAGAGTAGTGCTGATAATGAGGGACGATATAAGCAAAGAAGAACGCTTCATAAAACATTAGCCTTTTGAGTAAACTTTATTTGTTCTTAACCTTATTTTTGGAAAAAGCTTATTTATTTTGGAGGAGCATTACTATGTTAGAGGTGCTAAAAAATGAGACGTGTGATATCATTGGTTCTAATTGTTCTCATGATAATCCCTTATGGAGCAGTCAGTGCAAAACCAATCCTAGATGGTTCTGTAGAATTTCTAGCAAAATCAGAAAATCTGCTGAATACGACTAAAGATGTGAGTCTAGTGTTGATGGCGTTGGTTTCTGCACAGGGAAAGGTTGATTACGATTTGACTGAAAACATCACGCAACTCGTTGATCTTCTGATTTTGCGTCAGAATTCTGATGGCGGCTGGGGCTATTTTGCTGGAAGCACTAGCGATGTTGTCGATGCATCCTATGCGGTTATTGCTTTGAATAAAGCTCTTATCTTTTACACAAAAGGAACTCCCGAATACTCAAAGATTTCCCATTCTTTAGATGAAGGTGTCAAGTTTATCCTAAATTCTTATTCTGGAGATGGTTGGGGTTATGTTAAAGATACAGCGTCAGAATTTTACCCAACTGTTATGGCGATATGGGCGCTGGGTGAGATGGGCTTTGGAGCTAATCACCCTTACATAAGAAGAGCCTTAGAGTACTTGAACTCAGCTGAGGATTATGGAGGATTGAGCAAGTATGAGGCAATGGCTCTGAAAGTTTTGGCATTCAAGAGCACTGGACAAAAAGTTAGTGATGAACTGATAGTCAAAATAAAAGAGACATTGGACTCTGAGAATTTGAGTACAAGGGATAGAGCTTTGTTGACGTATGCACTCGTCACGTATGAAGATGTAAACTTTGATGTCGCAAAGGCTCTTTTAACTTTAGAATCCCTGAAGCAGGGGGAAGAGGCGTTTTATTGGACTGATGAGCCAGGATTGTTCACTCAGAGCCATATTTTTGAGGTATCAGCCTATGCTTCGTTAAGCTTTGCTCTAGTTAGTGATAAGCTGAGCGAAGGGCTTGAAAATCCATTTAAGACCTCATGTGAAGCTCTGAAGAATGCTCAAAATCCTGATGGAGGCTGGAGCTACTTCTATGGGTTCTCTTCAAATGAGAAATCAACGTATTATGCATTAAAGGCACTTAGACTGTGCTACTTTAGAGACCCGAGCATTGAAAAAGGGCTAGAATGGGTAAAGGAAAAATACGAGAGAGACAAGCTTGTAGTAAGGGAAAATCATGAGATGTATCCACCCTACGTTTATGCCCTCTTAACGCTCCTCGAATTCAACATGCTGAATGAGACTGAAAAAGCCGAGAATATCGAGCTTATAAAGAGCGTTAGAATTGGAATTGGGAAATGGGGCAACTTCTTAGGACCACAGCCTTATGATACAGCTCTGGCGATTAAATCCCTTCTTGCTTTGGGAGTTCCATCAAATGATACCGATATTCAGAGAGCTAAGAGCTGGTTGCTTTCAATATCAAAGACTGGATGGGGAACTTACGTCAGCACAGGCTTCTACTCCTATATGCTCCCACCAGAAGTCTCAGTTACCCTCGAAGTCCTTGAGGCTTTAGCTCCAATTTCAACGAAGGAAGAACTTGAGCCGCATCTTAAGTGGCTTATCGAGCAGAGAACTGATGATGGAGGGTGGGCTAACATAAAGGAACACTACCTACTTGGAGTATTTCAGTATAAAGAAGAATCAACTGTTGAGCTTACGATAAGAGCTACAGAGTTGTTGGCGAAGTTTGGATATGACTACAGGGAAGATGTTTTGAACTGGCTCATGGATAAAGAGCATAATGATCTGTGGGGAGATACGATTGTTGATTCTGCTTTAGCTACACTGTTCCTCTCACAGTTCAAGTTCATACCCAAGATCAACCTTTATGATGTAATAAGACTAATTCCGGAGCAGAAGTTCTACGTTGTATACACAGATGACAGAAATTCGACAGCTCAGCAAGTAAAAGCTTCTATTGATAAGCTCTTTGAAACCAACATGACCATTGAAAAGTTCCAAGGATTTGGGGATGCAAACTACATAGTGTTAGCTGACTTTGGGGACTTTGAAATTAAGGACTACAACCCCTACGTTAAGCTTGAGGTAAAGAACGACACGATATACGTTAACGGCAAGGAATATAGCATTAAAAATACAGTCGTTCTGATACCAGGGAAGACTGAGACTGGTTATATACTCTTTGTCTTCTATAGAAAAGGTCTCGACAACGTTGTAATCAAGCTCTTTGACTCTGGCTTGGTGAAGTATCTTAAGGGCGATGCCTTAGTTGTGAGTTATGAAGATAAGAACCGCGATGGAATTGTTGATTTAGATGATTTAACTGCAGAATTTTTGGGGTGATTAAATCGTGAGAGCTTTAATAATAGGGATTGGCCAGTGCGGAACTAAGATTGCAGACTTATTTGCGTTAGTGGACTTTGAAGCATTAGCAATAAACACATCAAAAGGCGACTTGGATTACCTGAAACATATTCCCCAAGAGCGCAGAATTCTTATTGGGGAAAGCCTAACGGGAGGAAAAGGGGTAAACGCAAATCCCGTGTTAGGCAGAGAAGCGATGAGGAGGGATTTACCGTTAGTAATGAGAAAGATAAACTCGATCGTTGGTTATGAAGATGTTGATATCTTTTTCTTAACTTTCGGTTTTGGGGGAGGCACAGGAGCTGGAGGAACACCAGTTTTAGCTGAAGCATTAAAGGAGGAATACCCAGACTCTCTGGTTGTCGCTATAGGTGCTTTACCGTTGAAGGAGGAGGGTATAAGGCCTACTATAAACGCTGCCATCACAATAGATAAGCTCTCAAAATTCGCTGATTCAATAATTGCAATAGACAACAACAAGCTAAAGGAGACTGGAGTTGATATAAGCAAAGCTTATGAGAAGATTAATTACACAATAGTCGAGCGCATTGCTTCGCTTTTAGCCTTGATTGACGTTCCTGGGGAGCAGACGTTAGATGCCAGCGATTTGAAATTTGTTCTAAAAGCTTTTGGCAGCTTTGCCACAGTTGGTTATGCAAAAGCAGAAGCGAGCAGAGTAAAGAACCTTTCCCGGTTAATACTCAAGTCATTTGAAAACGAGGGACTTTACCTAGATGCAAATATAGAGTCTGCCCTGTATGGCTTAGTTGCCATTCACGGTCCTCCAGAGCTATTAAAGGCGAATGAGATATTTGAGGCCCTGGATTATCTCACTCAGAAAATTAAAGGAAAGCAGATATTCAGAGGCTTTTATCCTGATCCGAGGGAGAGGGAAGTTGAAGTTGTCACCCTATTAAGTGGAATTTATGAAAGCAAGAGCATAGAAGACATAATCTTAACAGCCAAACGTTATGCACAGTCGTTTATGAAAGCAAAGGAAGAGGCGGAAATAAAGAAGAGAAAGCTTTTATCTGGTTTGCCCGACTTTGATGACCTTTATCCTGGTGAGACAAATGAGTGATATGATAAAAGATTCCGTTGAGGTTGCACTTGAGCTTGATGAGAAGGAGATCTATTCACACATAGCTCATGAAAGTGCGGAGGATATAATCAGAATAATTTCATCTCTCGATGCGGAGAGAGCTAAGAATAGGGGGGAAGTCATTTATTATCAGGATGACTGGGACGATTTAATTAGGCAGAGGATAGCGAAGGGAAAGAGACATACAGCTTTTGACTTCTACAATCCGGCTCTGCTGAATATTTGGGAGGATAAGGTAAAATACCTGAAAAAAGTCAAAAAGTCTGTAAAAGCAGCAATGCTTGGTGTTGTAGGGTTTTTAGTCGTGACTATTGTTTTGTCTATTCTTTCTGGTGATCCATGGTTTTTAGTTGGGGTCAGCGTGCTTCCAATGTTGATATTTCTCAATTCATACAAGAGGGAAAGACTGGACTTTACATATTATCAGCTCACGCAGTTTTTCATAGATGAACTTAGAGAACTTATTCTTAAGCATGGGTTGGACAGCCCAAGATACAAGTTTAAGATATTCAGCTATGATTATTTTGGAATTCTGACGAAGAAAATAGGTTCGAACATCTTTGCAATCGTCAAAATCGGGGAAAATATGTCCAATGCCGAATGAAAATGGTTAAATATTGGTGTATTATATGTTATAAGTGAGAGTAGGGGAGTGAGATACATGAAAAAGGCGCAGATATCATTAGAGTTTATGCTGATATTTGGCATAATGCTCATACTGTTGGCTTATTCTGTAGAAAATGTTACTTTTAATCAAGGTTCACAATCCTCGGAACTCCTTCGCGTTCAAGTTAGTTTAGAAGCCAAGAGCTTTGCCAATTCTATTTCAAATACAATTTCACAAGTCTATGCTCAAGGTCCAGGTTCTAAGGCGACAACTTATGTTACTTTAAGATATCTCAGTGATGAAAATTACTTGAAAAAATCCTTTAACTTAAGTGGGGATCCTGAGATATTCATAACTTATCTCAATGGAACCTATGTTGGGATTATTGATACAACCGATAACACTCTTGTGACATCAGGTACTGCAAAAAACACTTTTTGGAGCCGATCTTTATATGAAACTAATCTCATGGGGAGTACGAATTTCACACCAATTGGAATCGCTATTTATAATGGGAGTACAGTTAACGGCATTTTGATTGCAAATCCAGATCAGCTCCCTACAAATCTCGTAATTATTGTTGAATGGATTCCTGGAAATGGTAATACTTGGGCACTTAATGTAACGACTGGTGAGCTTAGAATAAACATAGATCCCGGTGGATGAGGATGAAAAGAGGCCAATTAAGTCTTGACCTTTTATTTGCAGTCTTGTTAATAACGGTAACTCTTACAAATATCACTTACCTAGCCACCAGTGAGATTAGTCATGCTGAGAGCTTTGATACCATTACAAAAGTTAAGCTGTTCTCTTCTACATTGGTGGATCATACTGCTAAGGTTTATGCAATTGGAGAAGGGTATAAGATAAGAGAGGTTGCTCCAGATTTAAATGGTGGAACAATTAGGATTATTTTCGATGGCACAACAAATAGGATAATAGTAAATGCGACAGTTAATGGTAGGAGCTTTTGGATTACAAAAAATTCAACTGTGCCATTGTATGACTCTGCTGTAACCTTAAATAGTGGTGAAAAATTTTGGCTTGTAGCTTACTACAATGAAACTGAAGGGATGCTCTATGTTAAGGTCGAAAAATAAAGCCCAAACTGCTCTTGAAATGATGTTCATTGCAGGTATAATCCTCTTAGGCATTGCATTAGTTGTACCTTCCTATTTTGAAGAAAATAAGGTAACTTCTGTAGTTACTTATGTTAGAGCCTCAGCTTCTCGTGCTTGTGATTATCTAAATATGGGTGTGTTTACAGATGATCCAAGGTATTCTGTCTTAAATCCTGCTCTTGAAAGATTAAACGGAGTTAACCCAAATCTAAGAGTGCTCAGACTTGAAACTTCACAACTTAACAACACTATAACAATTACAGTTGTCTTGACAACTCCCTATTCTGCTATAGACAATGAAACTTTAGCTTCTGCAATTGAGAGTTTTATTGTGCATGACTTGAGTACAACGACAAACCTAGCTCTTTCAAATGGAACTCTAGTCTATGGAGACACTATAGTAAATATTGCTGTGAGGGTAGAAAGATGAAGAGAGGTCAAATTTTATCTTTAGATGCTTTACTTTCGCTTGTAATTGTTATCATGGTTATTGGTGTAGTTATAAATGCAAACGATATGATAAAAGCTGAGATTACGAATTTAGTTGAGTGGTATGATAGAGCTAACATAGCTAATAATATGCTTGATATCCTGACGAAAAGTCCGGGATACCCAAAAGATTGGGAAGAAAGTGTGACGACAGTTAAAGTTGTTGGGCTAAGAAGCACCGAATATTCTCATGCCTTGGATTATGATAAGCTTATGAAGTTAAATTCATCAATAAATAATGTTGTCAATATTAAGAATAGTCTTGTAAACTTGAGCGAGTGGAAGGACTTTCAGCTAGAGTTTTACCTAACGACAAAGAATGTTAGTGTGAGTGGAAGTTTTCCGGAAATAATTAATGTAGTTCTGGAGAGTTCTTCTGGCTCTGGAGGCGTCAACTTAAAAATAGAAGGGGAGAATGGTAGAGCCTTTAATGTTAGATGGGTCATCCTTAATAAGGAAGGAGGAGTTTATGAAAATGAGGATATATGTACCCTTGTACAAGGTGCAAAAGTGGATTTAGCAGTTGGAGATATTTTGAGCTTCGAAACAAATGAAACAATCTATGTATCTGCAATAAGACAGGGAGTTCAAGCAAGCTATAATTTACCCCCGGGCACTATAGTGACGATTGAGATATTGAATGTTAATATCGGTCAAGGAAGTAACATTGAAATGAATTATGGCGGGGGGTCATGTCCTTACGAGTTTAAGGTTGTTGGTCAAGGTAATGTCAGAGTTAAATTCCAAGCTGAAAGTTCGGGAGATTTATCAATCTCATCGAAGTTTATATACCCTACCAATTCGTCAGAACCAACTTTTAGCTTTGCTATCATTAATGGAACTGTTATTAACGATACTGACACTATTATTGAATCTAAGAAAGCTTCACCTTGGATTGAATACCAAGAGAGAAGCTTTGTAGTTGCAAAGTTGATTTATAATAAAACCCTAGAAATAATGCAAAACCAAAAGAAGGAGCTAATAGTTGGAAAACTTAAGCAAAGTGTTCCTAGCTATGCTTATCTTGAGATTGAAGTTCCTCAAGAGGCAGGCAATGTGACATTCGTTGTATTAGATGGTGAAATTCCAAAGGGATTATTGATTAAAAAGGATTCCTCTAACTCGAATGTTACAGCGGTTTTGGCTTGGAAAGAGGGAACACAAAACATTGTAAAGTCCTATGAAGGAAACACAACTACTATTATGATACCTTGGGAGGACATATTTGGTGAGTTTAATCCAGAAAATGGTGCAAAACCTGTGGAATTCTGGCTCTATGAAAATAACTTTAGTGGAAATGTGATTTTGAGAGATCTAGGCAATATCGGTTTGCTCTTGGAGCCGAAGTTTGAGCCAGTTCTAATAAAGCTCTGGGTGTGGGATGACAGATGAGGAGGAGAGGATTTGTATTCACTCTAGATGCATTGCTCTCATTGCTTCTGGTTATGATATTTGTGATGAGCATAGTTGCGATAGAGGATAATACTCAAGTATATACCACCTATATGAGAGAACAGAGCAAGTACATAGCTGAAGATACATTAACAACTCTTAGAACTGTCAGTTTAAAGGAACTAGTGCCGCCTCAGAAAATTGAAGAGTGGCTTGCTGATGGAACTTTAAATACCACTCTCGTTTCTCCAGATATGAGTCCTTTGGAAATAGTTGCCACATATTGGGCTACTGAGCCGTTATACCCATCTGCAGATTTACGGCATAAAGCTGAGGTAATCCTTGGGTATATTCTGAACAACACACTGAAGGGCTACAACTATGAACTGCTGATAAACAACTATACAAGTCCCTATTTGAGGAAAATCGAGGCAAATTATTTAAGCACTTCCGATGTCTCTACTGCTACATTAACTTTGAGTGGTTATGCGTATAATCAAACTCCTAGAGGATATATGGCAAGAGCATTTCTAACTAAATTAGGGAGCAAGGAAACGGAATATACCTATGTTGGCATGTACTATGAAGCACCTGGGTGGACAACAACTGATTATTTAACAATTAAACAACCTGTTCCTCATGACAGTATCTTGCCGTCGGATGTTAACATAACTGAGGTGCGTTGGTTGCCTCTTCCCAAATGGGCTGAAGTAACATATCATTACACTACATATTACACTAAAATGCAATTGTATATTGATGGAGAAGGTGTTACCTGTGGTCAGTTCAAAGCAAATCAATGGATTGATGTGAAAAAATGGGAGATACTTGTAGATAATGATCCCAACAATCCAGAGACATGCAATATGCTTGAGATACTTTTGAAACATTCAAACCTAAAACAGCATGTTTTCGAAATTAGGGTATACAATCCGGCTGGTGAATATAATCCTATGTACACTGCAGGTATAGTGAATAACTTTATATCAATCTCATACACAACTTCATCCTTCACGACATTTAGGTATCAGAAGAGATTTTATTTCGACAATGTTACATCATATCACTTACCCCTATATCTCGGTAGGGCAATATTTATACCTGGGAATTTGACTTACATGAAAGTTCAATTGACTTTTAAAAATTTCCCAAGTGGTGTAAAGCCCGTGCTATATGTCGATGGATACTACATCGGAACTGGAAGAGAAATTTCACCGGGAGTATTTGTGTGGGACAATGCCACAATTTCGGCAAATGCAAATTACTCTGCACTTTCACAGACTTATCCCTACATAATAGTTACGGCTGGTAGCTCTCTTAGAAATCTAGATCCTCCATTACAGCTTGATGGTGAGAATTCATATATTGAAATTGATTATATATTTAATCCTGTAATATTGACTCCCTATTCCATTGATCTAACAAAGCAGGTAACCTCTAGTGATATAATGGACTCATCAAATTGTAAATACAATTCAACATATGAGGTCACTCTATGTAGGGATTTAACGTGGGGTTATGTTATCCCTCAGAGGGTATCCCCGGTATGGACGAAGTTTCATTTTATAATCCTCTACAATGTTGATGATCTGAATACTCACATGACAGTAGAGATAAGCAATCCCAATATTACAGTGACTAAAATCTGGGATAGCTCGAATAGTATTTCCTTTATAGGAATAAGTCCTCTGACTAAAGATGTTAATGGGAATCCAATTGATCCCGTTTTTGCCTCAGGAATTAACTATATACATGCCTATACTGATACAGCGTACGAAATTGCGAAGGAGTTGTCCTCCGGTGAGTTTACGTACATAATCCAAGCCTACGCTGGCTATGGAGACGTATTTCCAAAACTCATTAGAAGTGGATGCAATGGGTACAATATAACATACTATTGGGGAGATTCTAAAAATCCAAATGTGGGACATGTTCTTGCAGGAAATGATCCATATTGCAGTGTAACTGTGGCAGACTTAATGACTGGAAGAGATACATATGCTGTCGATGATGCAATAATAAGGTTGTTTAATAACCTTGGAGGAGATGGTACAAGTACAAACCCCCTACTGATTGAACTTCCATCGGATGTTAATATTGAATTTGCCTCAATGGGGGATATTCCTGGGTTGCTTAAACCAATAACAATTACATTGAGAGTATGGAGGGAACAATAATGAAGAGGAGAGGTTTTTTCTTAAATTCTGTAGTTTTATTGCTTTTAATTCCACTCCTTCTGCTTCTGGCTACTTATGAGGATGTTTCTTCCCAGGTGATTCAAGCCCAGACCATAAGAACTCAAGCTGAAAGAACGTATAGAGTCGCCTCTTATTTAGAATTGGATTTTCAAAAAGCTTTAGAGATTTCAGGAAAAAGAGCAATTGTTGCTGTTATTGATTATGTCTCTGGTACTGGTAATTTCATATCTCCTACATATATGGTAAATAATACAATCCGGGATTTAATTCTTGAAGGGACTTCTCCAAGTTTAGCAGGATATGATCCAAACAGAGTCATGAGAGACCAGTCATTAAGAAAATGGCTTATGAACATAACTGAAGAACTTAATAAACAGGGTTTTGAGGTATTCCCTTCTATCAATGATATCCTAAGTAGCATGGAGCTTACAGTAGCTCCTTTGGACTCTTTCAGAATAGTCATAAAAGCGAGAATACCGAATATAACTATTCAAGATGTTTCTGGGAGAATAGTGTATAC
This sequence comes from Thermococcus sp. LS2, assembly GCF_012027375.1. Classification (NCBI taxonomy): domain Archaea; kingdom Methanobacteriati; phylum Methanobacteriota; class Thermococci; order Thermococcales; family Thermococcaceae; genus Thermococcus; species Thermococcus sp. LS2. Next base: position 26,247 of record NZ_SNUI01000004.1, read on the forward strand.
AGGTTCAATACCGAGCAATGGGGGTTATATATACTCTATAGTCAATTTGCAAAATCTTGAAGATCCTCTGTTTTCAGCAATGACGGGGGGAAGGTATTATAGATCTATCAGAGCCTGTCCGTATTCATTTCCAGAGATTTTAGAAAAGCCAATTAAAGTTTTGGAAGGTAATGGCAGCAGTACAGTTTCCCACGTAATTGGACTTCTCTCGCGAACAGTAGATGCAGAAAAAATATTCTTTGGGGATTACTATCCTGGAGAAGGTGCTAAGGCTTATGTTTTATTGAATGAACCTGACCAAAATGTTACGGTGCCAATTGTTGTTAATACTACGTTAAATGGAGTAAGAACCTCCCCACTAAGTGTTTTCAATGAAAATGATATGGGAGTTTTAGTGTTTGAAAATGTGGGTGATGGAGGGAACACTAATTGGTGTTATCCCTCCTTGGAATATAGAGTTAACCTCACACTCAGTGGAGGAAGTCTCTCTAATTATAACGGCTATCAGATACCAATTGTAATAACTGATACAAGTATTCTTGGCAAGATATATAGCATTGGGAATAACGCCTCGATTAGGATTGTTGAAAAAGGAACATGCAATGAAGTTCCATTCTGGATTGAGTACTGGAGTAGTACAAAAGCCATAGTGTGGATAAAGGCGACGGCTTCAATGGAGTATACAATGTACTTCGGAAGTGATCCAGCTTATGCAACGAGAGGTAATGGGAACAAAGTATTTGAGTGGTTCCACGATACTGAAGAGATTATTCCGGATGGCAACGAGAAGCAATTTGATCTAAGTTCATTAAACATAAATGGCAATATTGCAATAAGATTTAGAGCGAAACCAAGCAAGAGAAGTACCAACCAACAGTGGGACAGCGGGATCTATGTTGAAACGACAGATTCAAATGGCAATCCTCAATGGGTTTATTTCATTGATGATACTGTGGATATTTCAAATTCATTGGAGGTCTGGGATGAGTATTATATTTTGTGGTGGTGGTTCTGGATACGGGTACAGGGAACTTCAACAAATGACGGGGCAAGAGGTGATACGGGGCTCCATACATATGAAGCGGTTATAGAGCCTGATCTTAATGGTGCGTATGTGGATTTTCTGGATTACGGCACTGACTACAGCAACTATCCGAATCCCGCGAGGGAGAATCCAGATGGACTTTTACGGCATTATACTGCCCCGCTAGAGTATCTTTATATGGTAAATTTCAATAACAACAATAACAATGATGCTGTGTTTGAATGGATATTTATTAGGAAATATGTTCAAAATCTCCCAGTGGAGACTTTCCAAAATATAGAAACAAGACCCTCTTCCACAGTGACAACTACACGAGCATGGTCAGGTGCAAGAGCTTATGATATACAATCATTTATAAACTGCATCATGGATCAACGCTACTTTGGTATTTACAATGCTCCCTCTTTCTTTGAGCGCTTAGAGGGTAGTACTATAAACCATGATGAGTATGAGACATTAGCTCATCAAATTCAGGATGAATTGGGAATTAAATATGGAGACCAGTATTATCCAATTGGATTAGTAAGCTTTATGATACCTCATGCGACTTACGATGAAAAGCTATTTAATTTGTTTAATACGCTGGGAATAACTCCAGAAGAAGGTCAAACGAGCTTTGACTATTATTTCCTTCAATATTACTTTGGAGGGGGTTCCAAGGTTTCGGGCTATAGAGTTTATGGGATCTCAGACAGCCCAGACAGGAGTAGTGTTTATTTCTTCCTAGATAATCAGACAGCTGTAGCTATATTTGGAGCACAAGGAGCTCAGGATTTACTCCAGAGGTGAAATCAAATGAATATTGAAGAGGTATTTTATAAAGTGGGTGAGTTTGTAGAATCAGCATGGGAAAAGATAAGAGAATTCATAAATCCAAGACCTCAAGAGAAGCCTCCGGCCTTTAAACTTCTGAGGAAAGTTGTAAAAAGAAAAGTTACAGTTCATGAATTATTAGTTCTAAAGCTTCAGTTAGCTTTTATCTTCTATTTGCTTCTATCCTTACTCCTCGTAGTTTTCTTGCCAAACGAGTTATATTTGGTTGCCTTAACGGTTGTGTATTTCCTCTATTTGAGAACAATATTCCGCAAGTATAGAGAATTCTTCATCGAGTATAAGCCGTATCAAATGTTCTATTACTCAATCAGCGTCATAGGCTTCCTAGCGTTTTTTGGATACTCACTTCTGAAAAGATTTGCTTTAGGTATTCATTATTCATTGGGCTACCTTGTTTTTGTTTTCATTGTAGTTATGATGTTCCGCTTTTACTTTAAGTCAAAATACGGCAGAAACTGGACTTATGGTGTCATAGAGGAGATTAAAGAAAATGTTGTAAAAATAAGTGTTCATGATGACATTAGAGCAAATGTTAAGCCCGGTGAATACTGGGTTGATAAGGTTCCAGATGTGAAAATCGGAAGAGTAGTGAAAGTTTTAGTTGAGGAAAGACCCCTTAGAGGAGCTGTGCCGACGAAAATAATCGAGGTTTATCTAAGCGACCAGCCTTCATCATCAAAGGCCTCAACGGAAGCAAAAGAAGATAGCGAAACTAACAGTAGCTTATAGATCCCAGTCCAAGGCTGTCTTTTGTAGGTCTTTACGGAGAGCCATTCTTTTTCTTTAATTATCATTGGCTCCACAGAGTTAGTTGGAGGTTTTATCAATATCTCTGCATCCTTTTCATATACTGTAAAGCCAAGTTCTTCTAAAATTGGCTTTATCACTTTTATAGCTCTTTTCCTCTCTCCAAATTCCATTCTATAGTAAATTGTGTAGCCCATCTTAGATCCCCATTAGTACTCCTAAAAATAGTAAGAATAACAACTTTAAAAAGTTTTCTATCTTACTGCCAGATTAAATAATTCAAAAAAGTAAAATCTAAAGTCTAATCTATGGCACTATTCATTGGGTTTCCCAAATTGATCCGCTTTATTCCAAGATGGCCTAGACAGAGTCATTTTCTGCCAAAAGAAGTGGGGAACTATAAAAATCTCTATCCTATAACTCACCACAAAGCTTAGCAAAATTCCTGTAGATTTCACTCCCTTTTTCTGTGTGTGCAACCTCTGGATGGAACTGGACTCCATAGATTGGCAGTTTTTTGTGCTTCATTGCCTCAACTTCACAAAACTCACTCCTTGCTAAAAGCTCAAAATCCTTTGGCAGTTCTTTTATCTCGTCCATGTGGCTTTCCCAGACCCTCAAGCGCTTGGGCAAACCTTTGAAGATGTCGTTTTCCTTTAAGATCTCGACCTCAACTAAGCTGTATTCTGCTTTTTCTCCTCTCCCGACTTTTCCGCCAAAATACTTTGCTATTAGCTGGTGGCCCAAACAGATTCCTAGGATTGGGATGTTTAACTCATCATAGTGCTCAAGTATTGCCTCACAGTTGCCTGTCCTGTTAATGTCTGGCCCTCCGCTGAAGATAATCCCTTTTGGATTCATTGCCTTGATTTCCTCAAGAGGAGTCGTATTTGGTATTATCTTTGTCTCAACGCCTAAATACCGTAAAGTTCTCCAAATTCTGTGAACGTATTGCCCGTGATTGTCCATTATGATTATCATCTTTACTCCCTCACTCAAACTCAATTGTCGCTGGAGGCTTATTTGTAATATCATACAGCACTCTTCCGACCTCTGGAATTTCGCTTGTAATCCTAAAAGCTATCCTCTGCAGAACTTCCCAGGGAACGTTCATTGCGTTTGCAGTCATCCCATCTAAGCTCTCAACGATTCTAACAGCTATTGTCTCTTTGTAAGCCCTTATATCACCTTGAACTCCAACAGTCTTCACATTTAAGAGCACGGCAAAAGCCTGCCAAGGTTTTAAGCCAGCCTTTTCAACTTCTTCCTCTACTATGGCATTTGCCTCTCTAACGATTGCAACTTTTTCGGGAGTTACTTCACCTAAAACCCTAACGGCTAATCCTGGCCCTGGGAAAGGCATCCTGTTATAGATTTTCTCTGGCAATCCGAGTTCCTTCGCTAATTCTCTTACCTCATCTTTGTAGAGATCTCTTAAAGGTTCAATCAGCTTTAGATTTAATCTTTCGGGCAAACCACCAACGTTGTGGTGGCTCTTAATTTTCCCTTGACTCTCAATCCAGTCCGGAGCAATTGTTCCTTGAATTAAAAACTCTGCATATATCTCTTTAGCAACTTCTTCAAAGACGTCAATGAAAGTCTTTCCGATTATCTTTCTTTTCTCTTCAGGATCAGTTACACCCTTCAAAGCGTTGAAAAAGCGCTCTTGAGCATCAACGTAGATTAGGTTTAATCCAAACTCATCCCTAAATGTTTTTATCACGAACTCTGGTTCTCCTTTTCTTAAAAATCCAGTATTCACAAAAACAGCATAGAGTCTGTTGCCAATTGCTTTATGCGCTAAAACTGCAGCCGTTGAGCTGTCAACTCCTCCAGATAGAGCTATAATCGCCTTTCCATCTCCAACTTTCTCTCTAATCTCCCCAATCTTTTCTTCAATGAAGCTTTCCCACATTTCTCTCACCTTTTTCTTTTGCGTGGATTTCATAAATTTATAAATTTATGCCCAGATTGGGAAAGATATGAATATCAGTCAACATTTTTATGTTAAAATTTCATCGAGCTTATCCTCCTCAATGGCTTGCTTTATCTCCATTGCAATTCTCCTTCCAGTGCTCATTGGCTTTTTGTACTTTAACCAGGTGTAAGGGGAGCCGCTAATGAAAGGATTCGTTCCGGCGACAATTCTTGCGGAGATTTCAAACACTATAAATTCAAGCTCATCTGTGAGGATTGTCTCTAAGCAAAATGGTCCCCATAGACCACCCAAAAGCTTTTCTGCGGCTTTAACAACTCTTTCACCCATCTCTATAACTTCCATAAGGAGGGACTCCCTCAAAACAATTGGGAAATTCCCCACAACCACATAGGAATTCTCTAAACTGAGTTCAAGCTGATCTTTTGCTGAAATTCTCCCAATTCCGTCAACGTTCGTCTCATACCTTCTATCAATGCTCATGAGTTCAAGTTCATCGTTGAGCTTTGAGTAGAAGTAGTGGGGATAAACTGGGACTCCTATTATATATTCTTGGATTTGTATTCCATTTAGACTTTCTTTGTCATTAATTCCAATCTTTTCTGCCTTTTTCCAAAAGTCTTTGCTATCTTTTGCTAAGAAGTAGCCTTTACCTCCCTTTGCGCCATGGAATTTAACTATCACTGGTTTATCTATGTCGTCTGGATCATAATAAACTCTCGGCAGCTTTAATTTCGCTTTTTCGAGCCATTTCCTCTCTAATTCTCTGTCACTTTCCCACCTAAGGGCTACTTTGTTCCCGTAGTAGGGGACTTTCATGCTCTCAACTTTCTCGATTCCGAGGTGGGCAACAAAAGAGCCGTGTGGAATTACTATTGCATTTCTTTCCAAGAGTTCTTCTTCAGGATACTCACCAACTAAGAACTCATCTGCAACTGGAAAATATTTGGTGTATAGAGGTTTGACTTTTTCCCTTCCAAAGGCTATGGTTTTGAATCCCTCATCCTTTGCGCCCTTTAAAATCTGAAGTGCCGAATGAGAGGCATAAGTGGCTATCTTCCACTCCATTTACTCACCAAGAAAATGTTAAAATTTTATATTTTTAAGCTTTGTTTTAACAAAAATATGTAAAAAATTAGAGAGCTTTCCTCAAGAAGTATTCGTGAATCCTTGTATCATCAGTCAGCTCTGGATGAAATGCTAGCCCAATAAGATTTTCTTGCTCAACACCAACTACCTCGTCTTTGTAAAATGCCAATGGCTTTGCTTTCCCAAAGACTTCGAGAATTCTTGGCGCTCGAATAAAAACCCCTAGGAAAGGTTTTTCATCAAAAGTTAGCTTTAGTGGTGCCTCAAAGGAATCAACTTGTCTTCCATAGGCATTTCTTGAAACTTTCACATCCAAAAGCTCGAGAAATCTTTGACCCTCAACTGCCCCTTCAACTTGCTTTGCTAAGAGTATTAGCCCTGCACAGGTGCCCATAATTGGCAATCCTTCTTCTCCAAGCTCTTTAACTTTATCAAAGAGGTTGTTTTTAATCATTAGCCTTGAAATCGTTGTGCTTTCGCCGCCGGGGATTATTAGGGCGTCAACATCTTTCAGTTGCTCAGCTTTTTTAAGCCAGAAAACTTCTCCGCTAACTTTGAGATTTTCCATGGCTTTCCTAGCAGTTTCAATGTGCTCGCTTACAGCCCCTTGAACTCCTACAACGCCAACTTTCATACACCTCTCTCCTCCAGGCGAACTTCGAGCTGGGCTATATCGAGACCTCTCATAGGTTCTCCTAAGTCCTTGCTTATCTCTGCTATCACATCTGGCTCGTCATAGTGGTTAACCGCCTCAACTATTGCCCTTGCCATCTTCTTTGGATTTGAGCTCTTGAAAATTCCGCTTCCAACGAAAACGCCATCCATGCCCATTTGCATCATTAACGCGGCATCAGCTGGTGTCGCCACACCACCAGCAGCGAAGTTAACTACAGGTAATCTTTGCAATTTCTTAATTTCGAGAAGAATCTTGTAAATGCCATCAACAATCTCTTGATAGGTGTATTCCTCATAAACTGGTTCGTTCTCTAAAATTCTAGGTTCTAAACCGCTTATTTGTTTAACTTCCAAAGCTAACCTCAAGTAAGGCTCTGCGAACTTTTTAGCAACTTGATAAATCTGTTCATCTGTCAGCCTTTTCAAAAGCCTAATGTTCTCATTAACTAAGCGAACGTGTCTTACAGCCTCAACTATGTTTCCTGTTCCAGCTTCACCTTTTGTTCTTATCATTGCGGCACCTTCCCAAATTCTTCTAACTGCTTCTCCTAAGTTCCTTGCACCGCAAACAAAGGGCACTTTGAACTTTCTTTTGTCCACGTGGAAGTAAGCGTCAGCTGGCGTTAAAACTTCACTTTCGTCAATCATGTCAACACCCAAAGCCTCTAAAGCGTAAGCTTCTGCATAATGTCCAATTCTAATTTTTGCCATAACTGGAATTGTCACTGCATCCATTATTTCCTCGATCTTCTTTGGATCGGCCATTCTTGCCACTCCACCGGCCTTTCTTATATCTGCTGGCACTTTTTCCAAAGCCATAACTGCAACAGCCCCAGCTTCTTCGGCAATTTGGGCTTGCTCAGCATTTGTGACATCCATAATAACTCCGCCTTTAACCATCTTCGCAAATCCTCTTTTCAAGCGTTCAGTCCCCTTCTGATCAATTATCTCAAACATGTTCATCACCTAATTCAAGTTAAGCTTTTCAATATATTTCAAGTTAAAACTTGAATATAAAATTTGCGATTAGAAATAGCAGAAAAAGATGTCAATGGAAGACAAAAACTGAAGGACCTCATTTCTTAAGCTTCTCAAGTATCTCTAAGGCCGCCTTCCTTCCGCTCAGGAACATGCCTCCGAATATTGGCCCCATTCTTGGCGCTCCAGCAACAGCATTGGCAGCCATCCCGGTGACGTATAAGCCTGGGTAAACCTCTTTGGTGTGCTCTACCGTGAGCTTCTCTCCCATCTCCGCCCACATCGCACCCTCGCCAGGAACCCTCTCTATTAAACCTCTCTTCTCGAGGAACTGGGCTATCTGCGCTCCGTGACCTGTCGAATCAATCACAAACTTAGCTTCAACCGTAAGCGGGTCAACGTGAAGGCTTGTCATTTTAACGGGCGTCCAGTTTATGACGATTCCAGCTACGCGGTTTTTCTTGACAACTAAATCCTCGACCTCTATCATGTTGAATATCTTTACTCCAGCCTTTACTGTCTTGCTCGCTATCGTTGTTGCCGCTTCAATAGCATCGGCAACATAATAACCTCTCTCAAATTCTTCATACCTTACATCGAACTCGTCAAGGATTTCTTTAGCTTCCTCTTCCACAACTATCTTATTGAAGCCCATTGCTCCGCCCCATATCCCCCCGCCTATGCTCAGCTTCTTCTCGAAGATCGCCACCTTTGCACCGCCCTTGGCAAGATAATAGGCAGCAACCATTCCTGATGGGCCGGCTCCAACTATAGCAACGTCGAGGTTTAAGTGTTCCAAAAGCTCTCTGAAATAGGTTTCGATTATCGCCCTGCTTATCACGATATCCTTCAGCATCACCATCACCCGAAAATTTCATAAAGGTCAGCTAAAACTTAGTATTGAAATTTAAAAACCTTGTTATATGTGGTGACAAAAATGGCCCAGATGGATGAAGCTAAACGTGGGATAATAACAGAGGAAATGAAGTTCATCGCCGAGCGGGAGGGCATAAGTGCCGAAAAGCTCAGGAGAAACGTAGCTAAAGGTTACACTGTTATCTTTAGAAACGTCAATCACGACTGGGTTAAACCTGTTGCCGTTGGCAGAGGTGTGAGAGTCAAAGTCAACGCTAATATTGGAACTTCAAGAGATATAATAGACGTTGAGGGTGAGATAGAGAAAGCCAAGATAGCTGTCCAGTATGGTGCTGATACTATCATGGATCTATCAACTGGCGGAGATCTAGATGAAATTAGAAAGAAAATCATGAGAGCTGTAGATGTGCCAATCGGAACAGTCCCAATTTATCAAGCTGCCGAAGAAATGTTGGCAAAAGGCAAGGCAATCATTGAGATGACCGAGGACGATATGTGGAAGGCAGTAGAAAAGCACTTCAAAGATGGTGTTGATTACGCAACAATCCACGTTGGAGTTACTAAAGAAGTTGTAGAAAAGATGAAAAGAGTTAAGAGAGTTGTTGGAATGGTCTCGAGAGGTGGCACTTTCTTAGCAGCTTGGATTCTCCATTGGGAAAAAGAGAATCCCTTCTATAAGGACTATGATTATCTCTTAGAGCTTGCTAAGGAATATGACGTAGTTTTGAGCTTAGGGGATGGTTTAAGGCCCGGTGGTTTGCCAGATGCTGGTGATGAGCTTCAAATGAGCGAGCTTTTTACCTTAGGGCGCTTGGTAAAAAGAGCTAGAGAATTTGGAGTTCAAACGATGGTTGAAGGACCAGGGCATGTGCCAATAGACCAAATTCCCATGCAGATAAAGATAGCGAAGGTCGCGACGGACAACGCTCCCTTCTACGTCCTTGGGCCTTTAGTTACGGACATATTCCCTGGCTACGATCACATAGCTGGAGCAATTGGGGGAGCGATAGCTGCTCTAAATGGTGCCGATTTCCTCTGTTATGTTACGCCAGCGGAGCACTTAGGATTACCAGATAAGGAGCACGTGCGCTTGGGAGTGATAGCTTCAAAGATAGCGGCTCATGCTGTGAACTTAACTCGCTTTGAAGAAGACTATATGAAAGATTACATTATGAGCTTAGCCAGAGGCTCCCTAAACTGGGCAAAGCAGTTTGAAATGGCGATGGATAAAGAGCGCTTTGTGGAAATTAGGAAGGAGAGGCCAACCTCAACTGAAGCTTGTAGTATGTGCGGTGATTTGTGTGCAATAAAAATTATCAACGATATGCTTAGAGGAAAAGGTGAGGTTTAATGCGTTTAATTTACAGAGGGAAGACTAAGGATGTCTATGAAGACGACGACTTTCTAATCTTTTACTTTAAGGACAGCATCTTGGGCTTTGGGAATAAAGAAGACACAGGAGGAAACGAGGTAATTGGCGAAAGGCAAGGAAAAGGTAGTGCCGTCTTAGAGCAAACTACCTTTTTCTTCCAGCTTTTGAATGAAAAAGGTGTAAAAACGCACTTCGTCGAGAGAATTGATGAGAGAAGAGCGAAGTTTTTAAAAGCTGAAAAAATACCTCTTGAGGTGATCTACCGCTACAAAGCTTATGGAAGCTTCTTGAGGCGCTATGGTGAATTCGTTAAGCCTCTCCAAGAGCTGAACATCGTTGAGTTTACGCTAAAAAGCGACGCTTTAGGCGATCCTCTCATTTGTGAAGAAGCCATAGAAACGCTCGGCATTGCAACTAAGGAAGAGATTGAGATGATGAAAAAAACAACAAGAAAAGTTGCTCAAATTTTGAAAGAATTTTTCAAAAGCAGAGGCCTCGAGATAATTGACTTCAAGCTCGAGTTTGGGCGGAAAAATGGTGAACTTTTGATTATTGACGAAATAAGCGGTGATACTATGAGAGTTATGAGAGATGGGAGAGTTTTGAAGCAGGAAGAGATTTTGGATGTGTTGAAGAGCTAAATGATAAAGTAAAAAAATAGAAAGCTAAATGTTAATCGCTGTCCAGAATCCTTCTCTTACTGCATCTATTATTTTGCGCGGCTCTTTAGCATCACCAATTATAAATATGTCTTCGGCAACCTCCTTAGCTACTTCTAGAAGCTTCTCATCTACATGAGCTTTCCTACCAACTGCTAAGACAATAGTGTCTCCCTTCAAAGTATTTCTTCTGCCGAGAGAATCAACGACATCAACCTCTCCCTTGCGAATCTCGATTACTGGGCTCTTGGTTCTAACTTCCACTTGATACTTGGTGAGGAACTTTATAAGTGCTATCCTATTTATTGCTGGCTCATTTGGAGCAATATCGCATAATGCTTCTACTATTGTGACTTTCTTGCCTTTCTTAGCGAGTTCTATTGCTAACTCACATCCGACCATTCCGCCACCAATGATAATTACGCTCTCCCCGACATCTGCCCTTCCGAGTAGGACATCATCAGCCAATACAGCATTCTCTACTCCTGGGATTTTTGGTATTATGGGTTCTGACCCTGTAGCTAGGACTACGACATCTGGGGAGTATTCTTTAATAACTTCTGGCGTGACTTCTGTGTTTAGTTTAACCTCTATTCCTAATTTCTCGACTTGTTTCTCATACCACTTGATAAGACGTTGTAATCTCTCCCTCTTAAATTCTGGTACACTAGCGAGCCATAATAGTCCACCTAATTTGTCGGATTTTTCGAATATCACAACCTCGTGCCCTCTGAGTTTTGCTGCCCTAGCGAACTCTAATCCTCCAATACCCCCACCAACAATAAGAACTTTCTTCTTCTCTTTTGCCTTTGGAATTTCACTTTCTAGGAGATATCTATATTCAAACCCTTTTAGAGGATTCACTGCACAAACAACGGGTAGGTCATTGAAGATTCTATGAATACATCCCTCATTACATGCAATACATGGTCTTATGTCTTCGATCTTACCACGTTTTACCTTATTTGGCCACTCTGGGTCTGCTAATAATTGTCTACCTACAAATACTAAATCTACTTTACCCTCTCTTATTGCTTTATCAGCAATTTCTGGGTCTGTTATCATTCCACCGCTAATGACAGGGACACTAACAACTTTCTTTATTTCGGCGGCATATTCAAAGAAGTATCCTTGCTTGTCATAATGGACTGGAGGAATTATATGGTCACATGTGTCATAGTTTCCTCCAGTTATATCAAAGGCATCTACTCCAGCTTTTTCAAGCCTCTTAGCAATCTCTTTTGCATACTCTACAGTTATGCCTCCCTCAAGGAACTCGTCAGCACAAAGCCTGAATATTACTGGGAAGTCTTTACCACACTTCTCCTTAATACGCTTAACTATCTCCTCAGCAAAGAGAACTTTATCCTCTCCATACTTGTCGGTTCTCTTATTTGTTAATGGGGATAAAAATTCGTTTATCAGGTATCCATGAGTCCCGTGAACCTCTACCATATCAAAGCCTGCTTTCTTAGCTCTAAGGGCTGCATTGGCAAACTCTTCTACAAGTTGCTCAACTTCCTCAGTGGTGAGCTCTCTCGGAGTTTTTACTGGTGGGACGATCTTTCTGCCTATTGCACTTGGGCCTACGGGTTGGTCTACATGTGCTTGAATTCCACCGTGGTACAATTGTATGGCAATAGCGGCACCGTATTTCTTTACAGCGTCAGTAAGCCTACTAAGCCCGGGAATAAGGTAATCCTTATCTATGGCAATTTGGCCTTCAAACCCTTTGCCGGAGGTGTGGATGTATGATGCTTCAACTATTATAAGTCCTACTCCTCCTCTGGCCCTAGCTTCAAAATGTGAAATTACTTCCTCAGTAACTTCTCCATTTGGACCAGCGTAGCACATTACCATTGGTGGCATAACTATTCTGTTTCTGACTGTTACTCCTCCAATCTTAATAGGTTCAAACAACTTCTCAAAATTCATAGAAATATCACCACTTTATGTTTGTAAAAGTGGCAAATTAAATATTTCCGCAACTTAAAGTTCAAAAATAAAGGTTAAACTCTTCCAGTTATCATACTATCACTCTAAAAGTCGAGCACTCTGTTAATATTAAAGCTAGGATCGCACTTTTGTGAAAGGGCCATGCAAATGATCATTATTTACTAGGATAAAGATACTAAAAACTAGCTCGAGTTTCAGAAGATTTTCAAGCTTAATGAACTTAAAGAGTAAGAAGAGAAGGGCAAACCTCAATGTCTTAAATAGGGAAACTGTTTCTTTTGGCATATTTTTGTTTATTTATGGATAGTTTTTATCTTATTTTTGCTATTAATTTTCAAAATAAAACTTTTAACTCTACTTTTAAAACTTGTTTTTGAAAATTTAAAACCAAGTTTTAGAGGTGTTGGGTTTATGATAATTTCAACAATAGCTTCTCACTCCTCACTCCAAATAATTCAAGGCGCAAAGAAAGAAGGCTTCAAAACCCGTTTATATGCTTCTCCAAAGAGAAAGAACTTCTACTCTTCGCTTCCAATAGTTGATGAGCTTAAAGTCACTGCTGACATGAAAGAGATACTGTCCGATGATGGAATAATAGTCCCTCACGGCTCTTTTGTGGCTTATCTCGGCATTGATGCGATTGAAAAGAGTAAAGCGAAGTTCTTTGGGAATAAGAGGTTTTTAAAATGGGAGACGAAGTTTGAATTAGTTGATAAAGCATTAAAGAAAGCTGGCATCCCACAAGTTGAAAGCTTTGATTTGAGCGAGGTTAAGGAGGACGAGCTTTACTTCGTTAGGATTGAGGGTCCAAAAGGAGGAAGCGGGCACTTCATAGCCTACGGAAGAGAACTCGAAGAAAAGCTTAATGAGATTAAAGAACCCTACCAGATTGAGCGTTTCGTTAATGGGGTTTTTATCTATGTGCACTTCTTCTACTCACCGATTTTAGAGAGGCTTGAGCTCTTCGGCGTTGATGAGCGATTGGTTATAGCGGATGCAAACAAGAGGGGGCCTTTCAAAGCTCTGCCGTATACAATAGTTGGAAACAAACCCATAGCTTTGAGAGAATCCCTCCTCCCCCAGCTCTATGACTACGGCTTAGCTTTCGTTGAAGCGATGAAAAAGCTCGAACCTCCGGGGGTTATAGGGCCTTTTGCCCTGCATTTCGCTTACGACGGTGAGTTTAGATGCATAGGCTTCGCTTCTCGTATAGACGGCGGGAGTAATGTCAAACACTGGTATTCCTCACTTTACTGGAGTGAGGAAATCATGATGGGTCAGAGAATTGCCAAAGAGATTCGCTTAGCGTTAGATGAGAACCGCTTAGATGAGGTGATAACATGAGGTACGTTGGGAGAATGCTGGGCGTTGGGCTAAAGGAGGGTAAGCCTTTCGCTTTCTATCGTGTTAGCTCTCGCTCTTTTCCTAATAGAACGGCAAAACTTAGAGGAGACGAAGTTGTCGTGCTAAATCTAACGGAGACAACTAATCCATATGTGAGCTACACAGCTGTGAAAATTTTCAAGGACTATGCAGTGGTTAGTAATGGCTCTCACACGACATTTATTGCTCATGCTTTGGAGTGGGAAAAGCCAAAGAAAGCTTTAATTCACGTTTTGGACGCTATGGATTATGAGAGAGACGCCCTAAACACGCCAAGAATTGCTGGGATAATCCAAAGAGACAAAGATGAGGCGTTTTTGGGTTTCGTGGGAAAAGATGAGCTTTGGGTCAAAAGAGTTAAGCTCGAGGAAGGAAAAGCATTTTTCACAGCAACTTACAACGTTGAAGGCATTGAAACTCTGAGCTTAGACTTTAAAGATGAAAATGCCTTAGCTGAAAAGGTTTTGGAACTAAAATTTGCTCACCCCGTTTTGGCAATTGGAGTTGTTGATTTTGGGGATAAATTTAAAATAGGAATAAGAGGAGTGAAAAACCTCTAGGGCATCTTCTTTAGTTTTTTCTTTAAATTTGCCATCTCTAAAGTCGCTAAAGCATATTCAAAGCCTTTATTTGATTTTATTCCAGCCCTGTCTAGTCCTTGAATTTCGTCATCAACGGTTATAACACCAAATATTACCGGAGTTTCGTATGTTAAGTTTATATGGGCTACTCCTTTTGCAACTTCATTGGCAACAAGTTCAAAGTGGTATGTTTCGCCCTTAACAACGGCTCCTAACGCTAAAATCGCATCGTAGCTTCCCTTCTTCGCCAATTCTTTTGCGATAAATGGAATTTCAAAAGCTCCGGGAACTTTGAAGATGTCTATGTTCTCAACGCCATGTCGCTTAAAACAGTCTAATGCACCATCTAAAAGTTCCTTAGTGAGCAAATCGTTAAATCTACTTACAAGTATCCCTATTTTCAAGCCTTCACCTTTATATTCCCCTTCGTAAATCATTCTTCCCCCTCCAAAAGAGGTTTTAAATTGTGTCCAAGCTTGAGCATCTTAGCCTCTAAATAAGGTCTGTTAACCTCGTTAACTTCTCCAAAAATCGGAATAACTTCAACAACCTCTATCCCAAACTCCTCCAAAGCTTTAACCTTCCCTGGATTGTTTGTCAAAAGCTTAACTTTTGAGACTCCTAAAGCTTTGAGCAGTTGGTAGGCAACACTGAAATCCCTCTCATCTTCATTAAAGCCTAGCATTTTATTCGCTTCAACAGTGTCAAGGCCTCTATCTTGAAGTTCATAGGCTTTGATCTTGTTTTTTAATCCGATTCCTCTCCCTTCCTGCCTTAAATAAAGTAAAATTCCTCCATCCTGGGCAATCATCTTTAATGCATTAGCTAATTGACTTCCACAGTCGCACTTTAGAGAAGCTAAAGTATCCCCTGTTAAGCACTCGGAGTGTATTCTAACCAAAGGCACATCATAGGGCTCTTTTATTATGGCTATATGCTCTTTAAAGTCAAGCTGGTTCTCAAAGGCGACTATCTTAAAGGCCCCGTATTTACTGGGCAGCTTTGCTTCAGCAAAAACTCTAACGAAGCTCTTCCTCTTCACGACTTCTTTAAGCACTTCTTTAATTGTGATCACTGGTAACTCATGCTTCTCTGCAAAGTTTCTTATAAACTCAAAGTTGTGAGAATTCCCTTCTTCATCTAAGAGCTCAATTATTAGTGCATATCTCTTAAACCCAAGCATTTCCATAAGTTCAAGGGAAGCTTCTGTGTGTCCCTTTCTTTTATTTATGCCAACTCCCCCTAAAAGATGCAGATGACCTGGATAGCGAAAGTACTCAATGCTTAGCCCTTCGGCAATCTTTTTAGCAGTTAAAGCCCTATCTTCCGCGCTAATTCCTGTAAACGTTTCTTTATAATCAACGCTTATTAAAAAGTTCGTCTCGTTGTCTTTTGAGGGAAGCTTAAAGAAGCCTCTCCTTAAAGCTTCTTCTTCATCCATAGCCAGACAGAGCATTCCTTTAGCTTGGAGCATGAAGTTTAATGTTTGGGGAGTTATTATTTCGGCAGGATAAACCAAATCCGCTTCAACTTCTCTATCTTCGTCAATTAGAACTATTGGTTTACCTTCAAGAAGGCTTTTCCTAAGCTTTTCCAAGTCCATATCTATCACCCAAAATACCCTTCAAATATCTCGCAACAACGTCTATCTCGTAGTTTACTTCCTCTCCAACCTTTAGGAACTTCAAGTTGGTGTTTTCCCAAGTGTAGGGGATTACCTGAACCCAGAATTGGCTCTTCTCAACTTTGGCAATCGTTAAGCTTATCCCATTCAGGGCTATGCTTCCCTTTTCCACTATGCCAAACCTTTCCTTGGGCATTTCAAAGGCCAGCCAGTAAGTATTTCCCCTCTTTAGAGTTCTCCTCAGCTTTAGAGTCCCATCGACATGTCCAGTAACCAAATGTCCGTCAATCCTATCGCCAAACTTTAGGGCTCTTTCAAGGTTAACAAGCTTAGCTTTCGCTAAGTTAGTCCTCTCTAGCGTTTCCTCACCAACGTCAAAGATTATTTGATCTCTAATTTCACTCACCGTTAGGCATGCTCCATTAACGGCAACGCTGTCTCCTAAATTCACATCTAGAACCTTCTCCACGTAGAGCTTTCCCCTTGAGTAGCGTGCCTTTGCAACCTTCTCTACTATCCCTGAGAACATGGCCTTGCCTCCACGTAAAAGCTGTCCTCAAAGCTTTCAAACTTAAGAAACTCGACTTTAAAGGCATCACTAACCTTATCAACGTTTAAGCACTCAAATGGAGAAATCCCTTTTCCAAAGAGCTTGTTCCCATAAAATAAATGTAGCTTATCTGCAAAGGGCAAGAACTGGCATGCTATTCTTCCTCCCTCAATTAAAACGCTGTCTATTTCTTTTTCGCCAAGGATTTTTAGTATTTTCTCAGGATTTGCTTCCCTAATGACTTCCGCATTATCCCACTCTTTTTCGCTCTCAGTGAAGACTATAACCCTTCCATCCTTAAAAGCCCTAAAATTTCCATTAGCAGTTAATCCATGCCTATCGAGAATTACTTTCACCTTTTCACTGCACCCTTCTATTCTGCAAGTCAACCTTGGGTTGTCTTTGAGGATTGTATTAGCTCCAACCATTATTGCCATATATTTTCTTCTAAGCTCTTGCACTTTCTTCCTTGCTTTTTCGCCAGTAATCCATTTTGAAGAGAAGTTTCTTGTTGCTATGAAACCATCCAAGGTCAAAGCAAGCTTTATTGCTACAAAAGGCATTTTCGTGGTTATGTACTTAAGAAACACTTCGTTCAGCTTTCTTGCATCATCTTCAAGAACACCAACTTTAACCTCAATGCCTGCTTTTTCGAGCTTTTCAATGCCTTTTCCATTAACTAAGGGGTTAGGATCTTTCATTGCTATTACAACTCTTGAGAAGCCCTCTTCTATTATTCTATCAACACAAGGCGGCTGCTTTCCCCAGTGAGAACAGGGCTCTAAAGTGACATACATTGTTGCTCCTTTGAGAGAATAACCTTTGCTCTTTGCATCTTCTATGGCGTTAATCTCTGCATGTTTCCCTCCAAAGTATTGATGGTAGCCCTTACCGATTATTTTGCCATCTTTGACTATAACAGCGCCAACCATTGGGTTTGGGTTCACTCTTCCCTCGCCTTTTTTGGCTAACTCCAAAGCTAAGCTCATGAAGTATTCATCATTCATAGCTATCGGTAATTCAATAGATGTTCCAAATTTAAAAAATTTTGTTCCAAAAATGGAACACATCTAAAATAAAAATAAGGGCAAAATTTAATCTCTCACAATCTCCAAGCTCACGTCAAAGTTTTTCACACTGTGTGTAAGGGCTCCAAGACTTATAACGTCGATATCGAGCTTTGCGTAATCTTGAATATTCTCCTCTGTTATCCCACCGCTTACTTCGATTTTCACTTTCTCTCTTAAACCTTCACGCTTTAGAGCCTTGAGTGTTTCTTCAACTTGCTCTGGCGTCATGTTGTCGAGCATTATAACATCAGCACCAAGTTTTGCTGCTCTTAAAGCGTCTTCTAAGCTTTCAACTTCGACTTCAACAACCTTATAAATGCTGAAGCTCTTCGCTCTTTTGATAGCTTCGTCGAGAGAGACCAAAGCAAGATGGTTGTCCTTTATGAGAATCGCATCACTTAGGGAAAATCTATGAGGCTCACCGCCTCCTATGAGTATTGCCTTCTTGTCTAGAGGTTTTAGGAGGGTTTTTCTCGTGCCCGCTACTCTAACTCTTGGATTAACGGCTCTAACTTTTTCAGCGAGCTTTCTCGTTTGGGTCGCTATCCCGCTCATTCTTCCTATGATGTTTAAGGCAGTTCTCTCAACGAGCAAGATCTTTCTCGCGTTGCCCTCGAGCTCCATTAAAATTTGCCCTTTCTCCACTTTTTGGCCATCTTTAACTTTCTGCTCAACTTTAACATCAAAGTACTCGAATAAAAGCCTTGCCTCCTCAAGACCAGCTATAACGCCGCTCTGCTTTGCTATAATAACTGCCTTAGCGTTTAAAGTCTCCGGAATTACAGCTTCACTCGTAACGTCTCCAAAAGGCGCATCCTCTTCCAAAAAGCG
This sequence comes from Thermococcus sp. LS2, assembly GCF_012027375.1. NCBI lineage: Archaea > Methanobacteriati > Methanobacteriota > Thermococci > Thermococcales > Thermococcaceae > Thermococcus > Thermococcus sp. LS2. The sequence goes on from NZ_SNUI01000004.1 coordinate 44,453, forward strand.
GAGAAGGTATGAGAGGGAAATCATGAGATCACCTCAGCTGAGCTCAAGCATTCTCTCTATTGCTTTTCTTGCTCTCTCTGCTATGTCCTTAGGAACTTCAATTTCGTATTTTTCATCTCTCAGGGATTCATAGATGTGCTTGAGTGTTATTGCTTTCATTCCAATACAAAAGGCATCTTCATTAGCGGGATAGAACTTCTTGTTTGGATAGAGCTTTTGCAGTCTATACACCATTTCTTTTTCTGTAAACACAACCCATTCATTATGTAGGCAAGCGTTCTTGATCATTCCACCGGTTGACGCGATTAGATCGGCTTTTTCTTGGATCTCTGGGTTACACTCGGGATGAACAATCAGCTTAGCATTTGGATAAAGCTTTCTAGCTCTTTCAACGTCCTCCAGTGTGAACTTCTTGTGAACGTAGCAGTGGCCCCCTTCCGGAATTGGGATTATCTTCTTGTTCGTGCGCTTTGCGACATAATAAGCGAGGTTGTTATCGGGACCGAATATTATCGTATCTGCATCGAGCTTGCTCACTATCTTTGTGGCATTAGCTGAGGTTACCGTTACATCAGCGTAGGCTTTGCACTCTGCAGTTGTGTTCACATAGAGAACAACAGGAGCATCTGGGTACTTCTTTTTGGCCTCAAGAATGTGCTCGACCTTAAGCATGTTTGCCATTGCACATGTGGCCCTTTTAGTAGGGAGAAGAACTTTTTTGTCAGGATTTAATATTTTAGCAGTTTCAGCCATGAAATCAACCCCTGCAAAGAGAATAATGTCTGCATCAACATTTACAGCTTTTCTTGCCAATTCGAGGCTGTCCCCAATGAAGTCGGCTATATCCTGAATCTCAGGTAGCTGATAGTTATGAGCTAGGATTATCGCGTTCTTTTCTTCCTTAAGCTTAATAATTTCTTTCACTAAATCCATATTAACACCTCCAAAAACTTGGTCTTTCAAATTCCTTTCTCATGAACGGAAAATCTATCCTATAATGCGCGCCTCTGCTCTCCTCTCTCCAGAGAGCACTCTCTAAAACGCCCTTTGCGAGGCATTTGATTCTCTTATCTGCTTCAATATTTTCAAGCTTTCTAATTCCCTCTTTGAGTCCTTCTCTACTTCTCACAATTCCCGCATGCTTCCAAAGTATCTCTTTAATCTGCTCTATATCTCCCGCTTCTTGACTAGTATTTGCTGGCTCTATATTTTCTCTAAGCTTTGGTCTCTCCCTAAAAATGGTTCTTGAAACTTCAAGACCACTCACAATGCACTCTAAGAGCGAATTGCTTGCCAATCTGTTTGCACCATGAAAACCATTGTCAGCTGCTTCTCCGATAGCATACAAGCTTTTTATGTTTGTTCTGTAGTAGGCGTCAACACTTAAGCCGCCAATTGAATAGTGAGCTATCGGAGAGACTGGTATCAAGTCTTTTTCGGGATTTATGCCCTCTTGCTTGAGAAATGCATATATCTGAGGAAATCTTAATTTGAAGTCTTCTATATGGGTAGCATCTAAATAAACCTCTTTTCTTTCCTGCATTTGCATATAAATTGCTCTTGCAACGATGTCTCTCGGTTCAAGCTCATTGACAAACCTTTCTCCGTCTGAATTGACCAACTTAGCTCCAGCTCCTCTTACTGCTTCGCTTATGAGCTTTACTCCATTTTTTCCAATGAATCCAGTAGGATGAAACTGAACAAATTCTAAATCCCTTGCTAAAGCCCCCTTCATAACTGCGTCTCCAATTAACGTACCGAGATTAAGCGGGGAACCAGCTGTGTATTTGAACAAGGCAGTGTAGCCACCAGTTGCTAAAACTGTTGCATCGAATCTTAAGAGCTCACCGTCAAGAAACACCCCATAACACTTTCTATTTTCAATGGCTAATGATTCTGCAAGTCCTTTGATAAAGTGAACGCCTAACTCTTTAGCTCTTGTGTAAAGGATCTTTGTCATATGTTTTCCAGTCTCATTTTTAATAGTGAAAACTCTTGGGAAGCTATGTCCTCCTTCAACTTCATTCCTTTCAAATTTCAATCCAAGTGAGAGCAAAAAATCGTAAGCTTCGCTTGACTTTGAAATAACACTCCAAACAATTTCCTCGTCGTTTAAATATCTACCTGCTCTTATTGTATCGAAAACGTGAGCTTTTATAGAATCCCCTTTTAAGACTGGAAATGCCACTCCAGCTTGAGCTAAATAAGAGTTTGTCTTTGTTATGCTTTTTCCAATCATGTAAACATCAAATCCCTTTTTCGCAAGTGATATAGCTGCTGTTAATCCTGCTATTCCATTCCCGACTATTCCTATTTTCACAATTCTCCCCGAACAAATGTTCGGAGTTCCTTCTTAAAGCTTTATTGGTTAAGAATTATAGCTTAAAATTCAAAAGCCCATTCTGGATAAATCCCATTTAAGCAAGCCAAGCATAAATCATCCAGTCCAACTGCTTTTATTAATCCTTCAATGCTCAAATACCTTAAAGAATCTGCTCCAATCTCTTTTCCTATCTCCTCAATGCTCTTCCAAGAGGCAATAAGCTCGTGTCGTGTTGGGATGTCAATCCCCATGTAGCAGGGATACCGTATCGGCGGCGATGCTATTCTAACGTGAACTTCTTTTGCTCCAGCTCTCTTCAGCATCGCAATTATTCTCTTCATTGTGGTACCCCTTACAATTGAGTCATCAATTAAAACTATGCTCTTATCTTTGATGACTTCCTTAACTGGGGAGAGCTTAAGCCTAACTTTAAAATCCCTCTCAAATTGAGTTGGCATTATAAATGTCCTACCGATGTATCTGTTCTTTATTAAGCCTTCTTCATATGGGATTCCACTTTCCATGGAATAGCCTATTGCTGCGGCTCTCCCTGAATCTGGAACTGCTATGACAACATCTGCATTGATATCATCTTCTCTTGCTAATTGCTTTCCCATTTCGACCCTTGCTTTGTAAACAGTTCTCCCCTCAATAACGCTGTCTGGACGAGCAAAATAAATAAACTCAAAAACACAGTGAGCATGTTTCTCTTTAGCTAGGACTTTGCTTTCAGCATCATCTGAGACAACAAAAACCTCTCCTGGTTTTACATCTCTCGTTTTGACATCAAACATCCTTAATGCTGAATCTTCAGAGGCAAAATAATATCCATCGCCAATTCCAAAGGTTAGGGGCCTAAAGCCTAGGGGATCTCTAGCAACTAAAATTTTGCCGTCAAATAGGAAAGCTAATGAGTATGCTCCTTTAACTTCATTAAAAAGCATCTTCATGGCTTCGAATTCATCCTTTGTCTCGGAATAGTTTTTGAGAAAAATCAATCCCAAAAGCTCGCTATCAACACTTGTTTTGAATTTGAATTTTCCTTCATACTTCCTCCTTAATGGCAGATAATTAGTTAAAGTTCCATTATGAACTAAGGCAAGCCTTTTTCCACAGCATTCAACTTCAAGAGGATGAGCTTCGTTCAGACCTCCAAAAGTTGAATATCTCACATGTCCTATTGCAACCTTTGATTTCAGCTTGTTTAAAATATGTCCTTTGAAAACTTCGGTTACCAGCCCTAATCCTTTGTATGTCCTTATTCTACCCCTCCAAACGCTGATTCCTGCACTTTCTTGACCTCTATGCTGCAAAGCGAGAAGGGCATAGTATGCTTTTTGATTTGCATTCTCTGCTTTTGCCGCAAATACTCCGCACTTCTCCTTCATATAACCACCAGCTTAACACATAGTAGTCAAAGAGAGTCCTATTTCCACTGGAACTTTACATTCTCATGCTTAAAAAACTTTGCTCCTTGTTTTACATAAATTTGTTTAAAAAAGGCTTTTAAATTTTAAATTTTAACAAATTTTTGGTGAAGATTATGGAGGTCTATGAAGGAAAAGCTAAGAAAATGATCCCCTTAGATGAGGGGAAATTCTTGATGGAATTTAAAGATGATGCAACAGCTTTTGATGGCAAGAAAAAAGCACAATTCAAAGGGAAAGGCTTTTACAATGCTCAGATTTCAGCAAAATTATTCAAGCTTTTGGAGGAGCACGGTATTAAGACACACTTTATTGGCATTGCTGGGGAGAATAAGTTGATTGTGGAAAGGTTGGAAATGTATCCAATTGAAGTTGTTGTTAGAAACATTGTCGCTGGTAGTTTGAAGAAGAGGCTTCCATTGGGAGAGGGAACAGAGCTAAATGAGCCAATTGTTGAGATTTACTATAAAAGCGATGAGCTTGGTGATCCGATGATAAACTACTATCACGCAAAAATTCTTGGGATAAGTGAGGAGGAAATTAAAGAAATGGAAAAAATTGCATTGAAAGTAAACGAAATCCTAAAAGAGTACTTCAAAGAGAGGGGAATTTTACTTGTTGACTTTAAGCTTGAGTTTGGCAAAAATGTCAGAGGTGAAATAGTTTTAGCCGATGAGATAAGCCCAGACACATGCAGATTTTGGGATGCGGAGACAAAGAAAAGCTTGGATAAGGACGTCTTTAGGTTCGACAAGGGTGACTTGATTTCAGCTTATGAGGAGATTTATAAAAGGATAATGGGTTAATGAAACTTTTAGAGCACGATTTTGTAGTTTTCAACTTTTATCTTAGATTCTTCAATGACTTTTCCAATCTCGTAACTCGGATAGTGCTTGTTGAGAATGTGCAGTGCCTCTTCTTTGTCTTCTTGTGGAACTATCACAACAAAACCTATTCCCATGTTGAAAACCCTAAACATTTCTTCTAGGGGAACACCATCTTCATATATTAATTTAAAAATTCCACTAATTGGCGGCATTTCAAGGGAGAATCCATATTTTGTAAGTCTCTTTAGGTTTAAAAGCCCGCCACCAGTTATGTGAGCTAATCCTCTAACTTCAACGCTCTTCAAAAGCTCTAAAATCGGCTTCACATAAATCCTTGTTGGCTCGAGCAAATGCTCCCAAAGCTTCTTACCTTCAAACTCATATTCGAGCCCATACTTTGGAATTAAAAGCTTTCTCGCTAAGGTTAAGCCATTGGAGTGAATCCCTGAGCTCTCAATGCCAATGACAATATCTCCGGGCTTTATTTCTTTCCCAGTAATAACTTTTCCCTTTTCAACAATCCCAATAGCAGTGCCAGCTAGGTCGAGGCCATTTATTAAATCGGGCATTACTGCAGTCTCTCCACCCACAATTGCAATCCCACTTTGCTTAGCTCCCTCGTAGAGTCCTTTAGCTATTTCTTCGAAAATTTTATCATTGGGCTCTCTCACAGCTAAATAATCCACCAAAGCTACAGGTTCAGCTCCAACACAGATTAAGTCGTTTACATTCATTGCAATCATATCAATTCCAATGGTGTCGTATTTTCCCACTGCATCAGCAACTAAAACTTTAGTTCCAACTCCGTCTGTTGTTATAGCCAAGTAGAAATCTCCAAAATCAATTAGACCTGCATAGTGACCTATATCTGCCGCAACTTGACCCAATTTATTTTTTCTAAACTCAAATGTTGCCTTTGCGAGTGAGATTAAACCTTTTAGAGCTTTTTCTGTTTTCTCAACATCCACGCCAGCTTGAGCATAGGTCATCATAAGCCTCACCAAGGGAGAATAGTGGCATAGGTTTAAAAGTTTTGTCATATCTATGTTTAAAAATGCTTAAATATATGGTTAATTTTAACATTCTAATGTCAATTAATTTGGTGATTGAGAATGATTGAGATAAGAAACGAGTTGGGAACTCCTCTAACAGATTCTGCTGTTAAGATTCTCCTCCTTGGAAGTGGCGAGCTTGGGAAGGAAATAGCTATAGAAGCCCAAAGGCTTGGAGTTGAGGTTATTGCCGTTGACCGCTACGCTAATGCTCCCGCGATGCAAGTTGCCCACAAAAGCTACGTTGGAAATATGAAGGATAAAGACTTCCTGTGGAGTGTTGTTGAGAGGGAAAAGCCTGACGCAATAATTCCAGAGATTGAGGCAATAAATCTTGATGCGCTTTTTGAATTTGAAAAAGAAGGTTATTTTGTTGTTCCAAATGCAAAAGCAACTTGGATCGCTATGCATCGGGAAAGAACGAGGGAAACCTTGGCAAAGGAGGCAAAAGTTCCTACATCACGATACATGTATGCTACAACCTTAGACGAGCTTTATGAAGCTTGTGAAAAGATTGGTTATCCCTGCCACACAAAGCCAATAATGAGCTCAAGCGGAAAGGGTTCCTACTTTGTTAAGGGTCCAGAAGATATTCCAAAGGCTTGGGAAGAAGCAAAGAAGAAAGCTCGCGGCAGTGCTGACAAGATAATAGTTGAGGAACACATAGATTTTGAGGTTGAGATTACTGAATTAGCGGTTAGGCACTTCGACGAGCACGGCAAAATCGTTACAACATTTCCAAAACCTGTAGGTCATTACCAAATCAAAGGTGATTATCATGCAAGCTGGCAGCCTGCTGAGATAAGTGAGAAAGCTGAGAAAGAAGTTTACAGAATAGCAAAAAGAATAACTGACGTTCTCGGAGGTTTGGGCTTATTTGGGGTTGAGATGTTCGTTAAAGGAGATAAAGTTTGGGCTAACGAAGTCTCTCCAAGGCCTCACGACACTGGAATGGTAACTTTAGCCTCTCATCCTACTGGATTCTCAGAGTTTGGTCTTCACGTTAGAGCTGTTCTCGGCTTGCCAATTCCTGCTGTTGAAGAGAACGGCGTTAGAAAGTTTCCAATTTTAACTCCAGCGGCAACTCATGTAATTTTAGCAAACCAAGAGGGCTATGCACCAAAGTTTAGAGGAATATTTAAGGCTTTGAGCATTCCGAACACAACGGTTAGGCTCTTTGGAAAGCCAGAAGCTTACAAAGGGAGGAGATTAGGAGTTGCGTTAGCTTGGGACAAAGATGTCCAAGTTGCTAAGAGAAAAGCGGAACAAGTTGCTCACTTAATAGAGCTTAAAGTGAGAAGTGGAGAATGGCAAAGTCAAGAATTCATAAAAGACAAGCACCTGCTTTAGCTTCTCATTCTTTCTCTGTACTCCTCAAGCTTTCTCTTTAAGCTTTCATCTTTCAAAGCTAAAATCTCAATCGCTAGCAAAGCGGCGTTCTTTCCATTATCTATTCCCACAGTAGCTACTGGAACTCCGGGGGGCATCTGAGCTATGCTTAAGAGAGAGTCCAATCCTCCAAGCTTAGCAGAGACTGGAACGCCTATAACGGGCTTTGTTGTGTGAGAGGCTATAGCTCCGGGTAAAGCGGCGCTTAAGCCAGCTATTGCTATGAAAACGTCGTAGTCTTTTTTTGCTAGCTCTTCAACTTTCTTTGGATTTCTGTGAGCAGAGGCAACTTCAACGTCGTAGCTAATACCAAACTCATCCAGAACTTGGGTTACTTTTTCAGCAATGTGAGAATCGCTTTTGCTTCCCATAACAACGAGCACCTTCATACTATCACCTAAGGCTTTTTAACCTCAGCTATCTTATAAAGTTTTCGACATTTTTATGTTAAAATAAAGCTTAAAAATCAAAAATTTTAACAAATTTTTGGTGAAGAGAATGAAAGTTCTTTTAGTTGGTGCTGGTGGAAGGGAGAATGCCATTGCTGAAGCCCTCGTAAAAAGCGGTGCTAAGCTTTACGTAGTTGCAAAGCACGTTAATCCTGGAATTAAAAGATTAGCTGAAGATTATGGAGTGGCAAAAGAGACAGATGTTGAAAAAGTCTTGGAGTTTGCCAAAAAGTGGGACGTTGATTTGGCTTTCATTGGCCCGGAAGCTCCTTTAGAGGAGGGGATTGTGAATCTTTTAGAAGAGAACGGCATTCCAACAGTTGGACCGTCAAGAGAAGCGGCTCAACTTGAGACGAACAAAGCCTTTGCAAGGCAAATAATGGAGAAGTACAAAATTCCTGGAAGAAAGCTCTTCAAAGTCTTTGATGACGTGAAGGAGATGGAAAGCTGGATTGACGAGTTTGGAAAGCCTGTTGTAGTAAAACCCCTTGGCTTAACTGGAGGTAAAGGAGTTAAAGTAGTCGGCTATCAGCTGAAAGACAACGATGAAGCAAAAGAATATGCAAAAAAGCTAATTGAGAAGGATGGAAAGGTTTTGATTGAAGAGAGAACGGATGGCATTGAATTTACTTTCCAAGTCTTCACAGATGGGAAGAGAGTTATTCCCATGCCATTAGCTCAGGACTATCCGCACGCTTACGATGGCGATGTTGGACCGATAACTGGTGGTATGGGCTCTTATTCGTGTAAAGATCATTTATTGCCGTTTATTACAGAAGAAGACTATGAGAGAGCCTTGAAGACTTTAGAAAAAACTATAGAAGCTATGAGAAAAGAGGGAACTCCCTACAAAGGAATTCTCTATGGGCAGTTCATGCTCGCAAAGGATGAGCCGAAAATAATTGAATTCAACGCTCGCTTTGGAGATCCGGAGGCTATCAACGTTCTACCGATTTTGGAGACACCTCTGCTTGAAATAGCTGAGGGAATAGTTGATGGAACACTCAGTAAAGCCAAATTCCAAGAGAAAGCTACTGTTGTGAAGTACATAGCTCCAAAAGGCTATCCAGAGAATCCAGTAAGAGGGGTTCAAATCCAAGTCGATGAAGCTAAAATTTTGGAAAGCGGAGCGAAAATTTACTACGCTTCAATTGATGAGAACCTAACTCTTCTCGGCTCGAGGGCTTTGGCTATTGTTGGAATTGCTGAAAGCATTGAGGAGGCTGAAAGAATAGCTTCTCAAGGAATAAAGCACATTAAGGGCGAAATCTTCTACCGCAGAGATGTTGGCACCAAAGAGAGCATTGAGAAGAGGATTAAGATGATGAGAGAGCTTAGGGGTGAGTGAGTTGATTACGAGAGAACAGATTTTAGAAGTTTTAGAAAGATACGATAAGGAGAACATCAGAATTGGTGCCATTGGAAGCCATTCCGCTTTAGATATTGCAGATGGTGCTAAGGAAGAAGGATTTAAAACACTCATAGTTTCGCAGAGGGGAAGGGAAAAAACTTATGCAAAGTACTTTAAGCAAAAGACAACTAAGGATGGCTTAACCAAGGGTTTCATTGATGAAGTAATTATTTTGGAGAAGTTTGCCCAGATAATTGAGATTCAGGAAGAGCTCAGAAAAAGGAATGTAATTTTTATTCCGAACCGTTCGTTTGTGGTTTATACGGGCATTGACAAAGTTGAAAACGACTTTTTAGTTCCACTATTTGGAAGCAGAAATTTGTTAAGGAGCGAAGAAAGAAGTGAAGAGAAGAGCTATTATTGGCTTTTGGAAAAAGCTGGCTTGCCTTATCCAGAGAAAATTGAAGACCCAAAAGATATAAACGAGCTCGTTATTGTTAAGCTCCCGCACGCCAAGAAACGCTTGGAGAGAGGATTCTTTACAGCAGCATCTTATAAAGAGTTTAGGGAGAAAGCAGAGCGCTTAATAAAGCTTGGCGTAATAACGGAAGAAGACTTAGCTAAAGCGAGGATAGAACGCTATATTATCGGACCAGTCTTTAACTTTGACTTCTTCTATTCGCCCATAGATGAAGAGATTGAGCTGTTGGGCATTGACTGGCGCTTTGAGACGAGCTTAGATGGTCATGTTAGGTTGCCAGCTCATCAACAATTGACTTTGCCTGAGCATCAATTCGAGCCTGAATATACTGTCTGCGGTCATGCAAGCTCGACTTTGAGGGAGTCTTTGCTTGAGAAGGTCTTTGATATGGCAGAAAAGTACGTTGAGGTGACACAAAAATACTATCCGCCTGGAATAATTGGGCCCTTCACTTTGCAAACAGCTCTTGACAAGGATTTGAACTTCTACATCTACGATGTAGCCCCAAGAACTGGCGGCGGGACAAATATTCACATGGCTATGGGTCATCCGTATGGAAATGCACTGTGGAGAAAGCCGATGAGCACTGGAAGGAGAATTGCGCTTGAGATTAAGAGGGCTATTGAGCTGGATGAGCTTGAGAAAGTTGTTACTTGAAGCCGTGAGGTGATGCTCATGAAATATAAGGCAAAAATTATCGTTCGCTTAAAGGAAGGGCTTAACGACCCGGAGGGGAGGGTAATTGGAAAGGCACTCAAAAACCTCGGTTATAAAGTTGAAGACTTAAAGGTCCCAAAGTACTTTGAGGTGGTTTTTGAGAGTGAAAATCCAGAGAAAGATGTCGAGGAGATGTGCAAACGCTTGCTTGCAAATCCAGTTATCCACACTTACGAGTATCAAATAGAACCCTTGGGTGAGTGAGATGCCAAAGTTCGCTGTCATAGTGTTTCCAGGGACAAACTGTGATTTTGAGACTGTTGAAGCAATTAGAAAAGCTGGGGGAAAAGTGGAGAGAGTTTGGTATAAGGAAAGCTTGAAAGACTTTGATGGTGTTGTTTTGCCTGGCGGTTTTAGCTATGCTGATTATCTAAGGGCTGGAGCGATAAGCGCAAGAGCTGAGATAATGGAGGAAGTCAAAGAGCTTGCTAAAGATGGAAAACCAGTGCTTGGAATATGCAACGGTTTTCAAATTTTAACTGAGAGCGGACTTTTAGCTGGAACCTTGAGACCAAACAAAGTTCCAAGATTCCTATGTAAGTGGGTCTATCTTAGAGTTGTATACACTGAAACGGCTTTTACAGGCTTTTACAAAGAAGGAGAAGTCATTAGAATGCCAATAGCTCATGCGGAGGGTAATTATTACGCCAATGATCTGAGCAAAGTTAGGATAGCCTTTCAATACAGTGATGAGAATGGCGACATTACAGAAGAGGCTAATCCAAACGGTTCTCTGTTAAATATAGCGGGAATAAGCAACGAGAAGGGCAACGTTCTCGGCATGATGCCTCATCCAGAGAGAGCGAGCGACAGATGGCTGGGAAGTGAGGATGGGTTGAGGGTCTTCAAATCTATGGTGGAGTATGCTAAAAGGTGATTATGATGTTTCCTCGCGAGGAAAAATTTATCCGCGAAAAGCTTGGAAGAGAGCCTAATGAATTGGAATGGGCAATGATTGAAGTAATGTGGAGCGAGCATGCCTCATATAAGTCAAGCCGCCAATGGCTTAAGCTTTTACCTACTAAGAACGAGCACGTGATTTTGGGTCCGGGAGAAGACGCTGGTGTTGTAAAGTTTGATGAGAACACCGCTATAGTCGTTGGAATTGAAAGTCACAATCACCCTTCTGCCGTTGAGCCCTATGGTGGAGCAGCAACAGGCGTTGGGGGAATTGTAAGAGATATCCTCTGCATGGGCGCTCGTCCTATAGCTTTACTCGACCCAATTCGCTTTGGACCTTTGGAGAAGGAACGCAATAGATATCTTTTTGAGTATGTTGTCAAGGGAATAGCTGATTATGGAAACAGGATAGGAGTTCCTACTGTTGGCGGCGAAACGGAGTTTGATGAGAGCTTGGACGGCTATACATTAGTGAATGTTGCGTGCATTGGTATAATGCATCCCAATGAGTTAGTCCACAGCTATGTAACTGAGAGAGGTCTGCTTTTAGTTTTAGTTGGGAACAAAACTGGAAGAGATGGCATTCATGGAGTGACTTTTGCAAGTGAAGAGCTCAGCGAAAATGCCGAAGAAGAGGATCGCTCAGCAGTCCAAATTCCAGATCCTTTCACTGAAAAACTTTTAATTGAAGCAACTCTCGAGGCAGTAAAGACTGGTAAAGTTAAGGCCCTCAAAGATTTAGGCGGCGGAGGCTTAACTTGTGCATCCTCAGAAATGGCTGGAAAGAAAGGCTTTGGTGCAGTCATTTATGCAGATAGAGTGCCACAGAGAGAGCCGAACATGAATGCAATGGAAGTAATGATTTCAGAGAGCCAAGAAAGAATGCTCTTCGCTATTAGAGAGGAGGATTTGGAAGAGATAACAAAGATTTTTGAAAAATATGAACTTGAGTGGACAGTTGTTGGAGAGATAATAGACGAGCCTAGGTTTATTGTCTATTGGGGCAAAGAAAAAGTTGCTGATTTGCCGATTGATATACTAACGGAAGTTCCGACTATTACATGGGAAACTAAGCCCTACAACCTTGAAAAAGATGTTAAAACACCTGAAATAAGCGTTGAGGAGGCATTTCTTAGAGTTCTTTCAAGCCCAAACATCATAAGCAAAGAGTGGGTTTATAGACAGTATGACCATGGAGTTCAAGGTAGAACAGTTTTAAAACCGGGCTTAGATGCGGCTGTATTAAAAATAAACGATGAATACGGCTTAGCTTTTGTGAGCGATGGAAATCCAAGCTACTGCTACCTGAACCCTTATCACGGTGCAATGACTTGTGTGGTTGAAGCTATAAGAAACTTGGCTTCCGTTGGTGCTAAACCTTTAGCTTTAGTTGACAACTTAAACTTTGCCTCCCCAGAGAGACCTGAGGTGTATTGGGGCTTCATCGAGACGATTAAAGGTCTCAGAGATGCGGCAAATGCTTTTGGATTAGCTTATGTTAGCGGAAATGTGAGCTTTTACAACGAGGTCAACGGAAAGCCTATAAAGCCCACCCCTGTCGTGGCGGCTTTAGGAAAGGTCAAGCTTGAGCACGTGACGACAATGAACTTTAAAGATGAAGGTAATTTGATTGCCGTGGTTGGAGTAACAAAGAAGGAATTGGGAGGAAGTGAGCTCTACAGGGTTTTAGGCATTGAAGGTGGAATCGCCCCAAAAGTCGACCTTGATAGGGAAAAGAAAAACATTGAGGGAATTCTAAAGGCAATCGAGCTGAAGCTGGTTAACGCTGTCCATGACGTAAGTAGAGGAGGTTTGGCAGTAGCTTTAGCTGAGATGGCAATAGCGAGCGGATTGGGCTTTGAGGTTGATATAAGTAGAGTGCCAGTGGAAATGGCGCTCTCGCCATTAGAAGTGCTGTTTTCAGAAAGTCAAGCTCGCTTTATAATCAGCTTTGAAAAAGAGAATCTTCAAAAGCTCAGGGAAATTTTCAAAGACTTTGCGGTCATTGGAGAAGTGAAGGGAAAAGAACTGATTTTCACAGACAATGAAACAGAAATCATAAGAATAAGTTTAAAAGAGGCAGACAAAATTTACAACTCACTTCCAAAGCTTTTAGGCGAGTGATTTTCTTTTTCACTTTCCAATCGGATAGTTTGGAGCTTCGTTTGTTATGAAGATGTCATGTGGGTGGCTTTCCTTGAGTCCAGCTTGCGTGATGATTACAAATTCTCCTTTTTCTTTCAGCTCCTGAATGTTTTTCGCTCCAACGTAGCCCATTCCAGCTCTTAAGCCACCGATGAGCTGATACAAAACCTCACTAACACTTCCCTTGTAAGGAACAACGCCTTCAACTCCCTCTGGGACGAACTTCCTTGTCTTCATGTGACCTTTCTGGTAGTATCTTTCTGCCCCTCCTTTCATCATTGCTCCCAGAGAACCCATTCCTCTGTACTGCTTGTATTTCCTTCCATTTATGATGACCTCTTTACCCGGCGCTTCTTTTGTCCCTGCTAAGAGGTTACCAAGCATTACAGCATCAGCTCCAGCTGCAATTGCTTTCACTATATCGCCGCTGTACTTTATTCCTCCATCTGCAATGACCCTAATTCCGTATTCTTCTGCTCTGTCTGCAACCATCGCTATTGCCGTTATCTGCGGAACACCAACTCCGGCGACTACTCTTGTTGTGCATATGCTTCCGGGTCCTATTCCAACTTTAACGGCATCTGCAAAGGTTAAATCATCAACTGCCTTTGGATTTGCAATGTTTCCAACTATTAAGTCAGCATCAACTTTGGCTCTTATTTCCTTCATGGATTCAATTGCCTTGAGATTATGGGCATGAGCAGTGTCAATAACTATGACATCGACACCTGCTTTGTCTAGTGCTAAAGCTCTCTTCAAATCAAAAGGTCCAACTGCAGCTGCCACTAATAGATCGCCGTTTTCATCTCTCACAGCATTCTTGAACTTCTTTCTCAGAACAAGGTCGCTCATCGTTATTAAACCAATAAGCCTGCCTTCTTTGTTTATAACTGGTAACCTGTCAATTCTGTTTTCTACCATTATCTTCATAGCTTCTTCAACGCTTATGTCCTCTTCAACTGTTATCACGTCCTCAGTCATTATGTCCCTGACTTTCTGCCCTTCCTTCGTCGCGATATCTTTCTTGGATATTATTCCAACAACCTTTCCGTCTTGAACAACTGGAAGTCCATCAATGTCGTGCTTCTCCATTAAGAACAGTGCATAGTCCAAAGTCTCATCTGGGCTTATGGTTATGACATCTTCAATTATAAAGCGCTCCGCTCTCTTGACCTTTTTTACCATCTCAACTTGCTCTTCTATGCTCATGTTTCTGTGAATTACACCTAAGCCTCCTTCCCTTGCCATTGCTATTGCCATCTCCCATTCTGTAACCGTATCCATCGCTGCGCTCAGAATTGGGATGTTGAGTCTGATGTTTGGCGTAATTTGAGTAGAAACGTCAACGTCTTTGGGCTCAACCTCAGTTGCTTGGGGAATCAACAGAACATCATCAAAGGTGTAGCCCTTAATTGCATTGACAAGTTTTTGTTCAAATTTCCCCATAATTCCTCTTCCTCCATCCCCTTTTTAACATGAACTTGATAAGGGATTTTTAAGGTTTTTGTCTACAAATTAGAGACTTATGAAATTTCTCAGAAAATAAGGAATTCGTGAAAAATGAATCAACTGTTTGAGTTTCAATGCAAAGCAATTTTTAGTGGCAGTTTTTTAACATAATTGATATTTCTCGAAGGTTTTTGCACAGTTTGTCAACTTTACAAAGGTAAAGCTTATAAACCCGAGGCGATGCTTAGGAATGAACATTCCTTCGAGGTGGAGACAATGAACAAGACAAAAATAATACTTGCCCATATAGCACCAATCGCAATCGTCTTAGTCTTGCTGGCACTTGCATGAAGATCTGACAATCACGCTCATTATTCATTCCAAATTTTTGTCTTTTCTCTTTTCTATTCCATCATACATTAAATATCTGACAATGAATTTGCCAAAAGATATAATAAACAACCAGCTTATCCTTTAGCGGTGGTTTCCATGGTAAGGGGGGAGTACGAAACCAATTAGAAAGGAGATTAGAAAAGCCTATTCTGAAGTGGAGATTTTGGAAGAGATTTTAAGAGAAGGAATTTATTGGGCTTTTATGGGCCGTCCGTTTGAGGTGCTGCCGTTTTTGAGGGGCAAACTTTTGAGTGAAGCAGCAAAACTCAATGGTGCAAGTGAAGATGCAAGACTTGAAATTGAGAGACTTTTGAAAGAGCTAGAAGGGCTTTACAAGGAAATCAGCATGTCAGAAAAAGTCAGCGAAGAACAGATAAAGGAAATTCTGGCATACAGAGAGAAACTTGTCAAAGTTGTATATGGTTGAGGTAGGTTTATAACCTTCTCTCTTCTATTATTCTTGGGATGATGATGGAGATTTCGCCCGATGGATGAGGACACTCGCATGGGCTGACCTCTCACTTGAATTCTTATTTTGGCATCCCTTGGATGCTCTTACTTTAAAATCAGCGTTGTTTAGACAGTAATTTAATTGGGAAAGAGAGAATCAAAAAGGACATACAAACCTTGATCAAACTTCGCCTTCGCGAAGTTTGTTAGAGAAAGGTTTATAAACACTCTCCATGAACAGCCTAAGGAACTTCACGATAATGGGATTAAAAACCCCGCTTCTTGGAGGTGTTAGAAATGGAGGCTGTCAAGATACCCATCTGTACATCATGTGGAAAGGAAATAACCCCAAGAGAGCACGCGACACACTTCATCTGCCCCAACTGTGGGGAAGAGATAATCTGGAGATGTGAAAGCTGCCGCGTGTTGGGGGCAACATACAAGTGCCCCAAGTGCGGATGGGTAGGACCATAAAGAGGTGATTTAAAATGAGTGATTTCAACATTGTTGGTGTTATTAAGGTTATGCCCACAAGTCCAGAAGTTGATTTAGACAAGCTTGAGGAAAACATAAAGAAGGCAATTCCAGAGAAGTACGGCTTCGTTAAGATTGAGAGGGAGCCAATAGCTTTCGGTTTGGTTGCCCTCAAGGTTTACGTCCTTGCCAAGGACGAGGAAGGCTACTCCCTTGACGAAGTTGCTGAGGCATTTAGAAAGGTTGAAGACGTTGAGAGCGCTGAGGTAGAAAGCGTTTCAAGAATTTGATTCTCTGTTCTTTATCTTTTATTGTACTGTCGTGTGGTAACCGTAAACTGTTTTAAGTTCGTTTGTTAATTAATTACATTTTCTCTTGAAAACCTCACCCTTTGGGGCGGGGAGGAGGTCAGAGGATAAAGCTAAGGTAAATTTTGAACTGAACGATAAACCAACTGAGATACTCCTAGATCCAAACGAATGGATGATAAATATAAACAAGAAGGAAAAAATTGAGGGAATTGAAGTTGTTGTGAATTAATTAAGTTTGAAACTCTAAAGGGACAAATTCAGCCCTAATTTAGGCTTTTTCAGATTATCAATGAACTCTCTGAGTTCTTCTGGAACCCTATTGTAAACTTCTTCAAATTTGTTCTCCTCGCTGAGCTTGAACTTTGCAAGCTCTCTCAAAGCTTCAAAGAAAGTTTTATACTCCTCATCCTCTTCAAAGGCATTCACGAACACATCCAATGTGTCTTTAAGCTCTTTGTAAAGGCCTTCATCAAAGAGGCTCTTTATAAAATCAGTGACTGTCTCAAAAGTGTATCCGAAAAGCTCCTCATCTTCTTGGGCTTTTAGGAGGGCTTTGCTCAAAGATTTAAATGTACTCTTGTAATCGTCCCTGCTTGAGTAAATCTCTGCTTCAACGAGCCTTGCGTTCACTTCAATCTCTTTATCCCTCGGACTCTTGAGGACCTCTCTTATGAACTCTTCAGCTTTCTCATCTTCTCCCTTCTCATAGTAGAAGTGAGCCAAATCGATTAGGCTTATTAGGTAGTTCTTCTCATCTCCTAGTTCTTCAAACAGTTCTCTCGCTCTATCCATGAGCTCAATTGCCTTATCTAAATCGCCGAGCTCTTCGTAGTTTATTGCTATGTGTGCCAAGGTTAATGCTTCCTCTTTTTTGTCCCTTCTTCCCCTTTCCAGCTCTAATAATTGTTCATAGACTTCTATCGCTTTATCGGGCATGCCGAAGTGCTCATAAGCATCTGCCAGATAATACAGCGCTTCACTGTACTTCTCTTCATCTCCCCTATATTTTTCTGCAATCTTCCTGTAGACTTCAATACCTTTTTCAACCTCATCAAGGTGTGCGTAGATGTGTGCAATCTCATGGGCGAGCTCGTAGGCTGATTCGCCTTCGCATTCTAAAGCTAGTTCTTCAAGTTTTTTGAGCAGTTCTCTAAGCTCGTCTTCTTTTTCAATCCTTTCGAGGTAATCGTCAAGGTACTCGAGGACTGCTTCACAATCCTTCCTTTCTAAAGCTTTTTCAAACTCCTTCACCTTTCTCACCAAAGAAAAGTTTAATTTTCATAGGGTTAAAAACCTATGGTAAAGTAAGGTAAATTTGTTGCTCTCTTTCTTCTCATCTAGGAGAATTAGTATGTTCGATGATGGCTTTTTAAGAAATCGGGAGATAAAGTTGAGCTGAAGTTTATCGAAATGTTAGAGGTAGTAAAGCTTAAAAGAAGGATAATTTCTGAATTATTTGAACTTTATGGGTCAAACTCCTTGAGAGATTACTAAAAGGAAGAGTTTCGAGGTCAATCAATTTGAAATAATCTCTCTTATCACCAAATAATAAATATAGAAAGAAATTGTCGTAATGACAAGATTCTTGAAATCTGAAAATTACAATAAAAATTCATGTAAAATATGTCCTGTCATTTTCCCAATATCTACTGATTTTTATGTTATTTTCTACTGATTAATCTAAAAAGGTATTGTCAACTAATCATTGTAGTAATAAGCAACTGTTTTAACCTTCAAAAGCCTCCGTAGATGTTGGATATTTTATCCAAATAATTGGATGGTGAGGAACATGACTGAGAGCGTTGGGTTTGGCAGCATTGAAGAATATGCAAGATGGAACAGTTTAGATGTCCTTGAGAATGCGAACCGCTATCCAGGTCCTACTGGCTTCTTTGCCTACATAATGGAGGAAGCCCTGAAGGAGCATCTCGCGCTCATACCTAAGGAAGGTCGAGAAGCCCATTTTCACGGAGATATCTACATCCACAAGCTTCCCTACAGCCTCTACATACCGTACTGCACTGGACACAGCACAGCGAGGCTCCTTGAGAAGGGATTGAGAACACCTACAGTAATCTCAAGACCAGCCAAGCACTTTGACACCTACGTTGACCATATAGCCAACTACCTCATAACGATGCAACACTACTTTAGCGGTGCTCAAGCATTATCGAGCGTTGAGTGGTATGCTGGACCATTCATCAGAAAAGATGGACTGGATGACAAAAAGATTCAGCAGCACATTCAAAGACTTGTCTTCAACTTGAACTATCCAAGCAGGATTGGAATGCAGTGCCTCTCAGAGGACACTCTAATACTAACCCCGGAAGGATGGAAAAGATACGACGAGATTAAGGTGGGGGATGTTATATACACCTTTAATTTAGAAACAAGAACGATTGAACCAAAAGTTGTTCGTCACATTTTTGTTTCTCACTATGAGGGAAAGATGTATAGGTTGAAGAACAGAACCCAAGACCAGATCATATCACCCCGCCATAGGGTTGTTAGAAAGGTCTTCAACAGCGATGGCAAATATGTACTGGAGCCAATAGAGGATGTCCTTAAATTAAAGTCTCCTGTACCGATACCAACACCAGCCGCCACAGAATTTGAAGGATATGGCGTGGATATTGAAGATGAATGGATAAAATTATTGGCATGGATACTCTCCGAGGGAAGTATAGAGAGGGGAAAAGAATCACACGTGAGGATAACCATAGTACAATCCGACAAAGCACATCCCATGTATTTTGAGGAAATAATTGAGTTGCTCAATTCGCTTGGCTTAACATACTCCATTCAAGAAAATCCTGGGTGGGGATACGCTAAGTCAATACGTCTCAATGCGGAATCATCAAGGAAAGTCCTTGAAAAACTCAAACTAAGAGACAAGAAGCCCCCTAAGTGGATGTATATGATGAACCGGGAACAGGCAAGGATATTCATTGATACTTACATCAAAGGGGATGGTTTTAGAGAAAAGGGCAAGTCTAGGCTTCGGATAACCACCACGGATGAGGACATTAGGGATGTCATTGTTGGTGTAGGGGTCATTGCTGGGTACAATGTCTCAGTTAGTGAAAGAGAACCGCATCCTCCCTCCAAGAGGAAGCAGTACATTATAACTCTAACCGAAACTAAACATGAGTATATTCAGACTATTGAAGAGATAGAGTATTCAGGAGTTATTTGGTCAGTTAACACAGAAAACGAAACAGTAATAGCTATGAGGAACGGGAGTGTTTTCATAACTGGAAATACCCCGTTTACCAACTTCACTGTAACGCTTGACGCTCCCAGGAGGATGCTCGAAGGCGACTGTGCCATCTACGCCGGGAAAAAAGTTGAGCCCTTGGGGGAGTACGAGAATGAAGCAAAGAGGTTCATAATTGCTCTTACAAATGTCCTTAAAGAGGGAGATGCAATAGGACAGCCATTTACGTTTCCGATTCCAACACTCATGGTTACAGCGGACATGCTCTGGAATGATCCAGAAGTGTTTGAGGCAGTGTTCACAACAGCAGCCAAGAGGGGAAGCTTTTACTGGCTTAATACTAACGTTGTTGATCCCGATGCAAGCTATGCTATGTGCTGTAGAATAGCTATAGACAAGACAGAAATGCAGTTTGCTTTTGGTGTTTCTGAGAAAAGCGTTGAGGAAGAAGCCATAGAGAGACTTGAGCGCCAGCGCTTTGGAGGATTATGGGCTATGCCTGATGTGACTGGTTCTGTGAACGTCACCACCATCAATCTCCCAAGGCTTGCGCTTAAGGCAAAAGGCGATGATGACAGGTTCTGGGAAGAGTACGAGCGTGTTTTAGCTGTCGTCAGGACAACGACGGACTGGTTCAGGAACAGATATATGATGCTGATTAAGAACTACCCCGCTATGTTTGAGATGATACATCGCTATCTTGAGGAGTTCCCATCAAGTCACTTCAATACTATCGGAATCCTCGGCTTGCCAGAGGCAGTTGCTATTTACCTGAATGAGCCTGACCTCTGGATTGAAGGAAGTAGAAAAGACTGGAAGGAGGCAGCAGAGCTTATGAAGAAGATGGTCGAATTTGCAACAGCTAAAGCGAGAGAGTGGATGCGTGAGAGTGGAGTTCCATGGAACGTTGAGGAAATTCCAGGAGAAAGCGCTGCAGCAAAGCTTGCAATAAAAGACTTGAGAGAGTTTCCAGAGCTTAAAGATTATCTCTACGATGCCAGCAATCCAATTTACTCAACGAGCATAGCTCCCTACTATGGTGCACTTGAGCTTGCTGATAGAATCATGGTGGAGGAGAGGGTTCAGAGGAGCTTTACTGGTGGAGTCATGATGCACATCTTCCTTGGAGAAGAGCCGGATCCAGAAGCTTTAGCGAAGCTGACGAAGAGGCTTATGAAAACAAACCTCGTCTATTGGAGCTATACTCCAGCCATTACAGTCTGCAACACCTGCGGTCACTCGACAACGGGCTTGCATAGTCATTGTTTAAAGTGTGGAAGCGAGGACGTCGAGATATGGAGCAGGATTATCGGCTATTACAGGCCTTTAAAGAACTGGAACCCCTTCAGGAAAAAGGAGTTCTGGACGAGGAGACACTATAGAGAATAGTCCTTTTTCTATTTTTTAGTTATCTCAGGGAGGTGATACAATGCTCATAAGTGGCTGGAAATCAATTAGCATGGTTGATGTTCACGGAAAAGTAACCTTTACTCTCTGGCTCTGCGGTTGCAACCTCAAATGTCCTTTTTGCCACAACTGGAAAATTGCCGATAGGTTAGACTGTCAAAAGCTTGACAAGGAAAAACTACTCGAAGATTTGGAAGCATCAAAGTTTTTAATTGACTACTTTCATGTGACTGGAGGAGAACCTCTGCTCCAGTGGCGCTCTCTGCGCGAGCTGTTTTCGGAAGTTAAAGAGCTGAGGATTGATATTAGCTTGAACACGAACTGCACTCTGAAGAAGCCTCTGGAGAGATTAATTTCTGATGACATCATTGATCATATAGCAACTGACTTGAAAGCCCCGCCTCAAGAGCTCTATGGTCTTCCACCTTACGCTTCTGAGAGGCTCTGGAATCTCTTTTTAGAAAACTTGGAGATGATTTCAGATTATGGAATTCCGCTCGAGCTGAGGATTCCGGTTCCGAGAAACATCACTGGGATAGAGAGGTACATCGAACAGGCAATTAAGAGGCTGAGGTACGATGATTTCTATGTCGTCGTGAATCCCCTTTTGGGCTTTCCGATCACAAGTCCGAGAAGCGCTGAATGGAGCAGAGAACACTGCAATCCAAGTAAAGAAGAGATTAAGAGAATTTTAGATTTTATTAAATCCTTTGAAATTACGGTTTTTGTTAAATCTTGCTATAGGTATAAACCGAAAAATTTATAAATAGTCCAAAGGAACCTATAGATGGAAACAACAAATTGTGAATAAAAGTTCTTGTGGGGTAATTTATAAAATTAAAGGAGGTGGGCGGAGATGGCCCAGCTCGCAGGACAACCAATCTTAATTCTCCCCGAAGGAACCCAGAGATACGTTGGTAGAGATGCCCAAAGGTTGAACATTCTTGCTGCAAGAATTGTTGCTGAGACTGTTAGAACAACCTTAGGACCAAAGGGTATGGACAAAATGCTTGTTGACAGCCTTGGTGACATCGTCATTACCAACGATGGTGCCACTATTCTCGATGAGATGGACATCCAGCACCCAGCTGCAAAGATGATGGTCGAGGTCGCAAAGACCCAGGACAAAGAGGCTGGTGACGGTACAACCACAGCCGTCGTTATTGCCGGTGAGCTCCTCAGAAAGGCTGAAGAGTTACTCGACCAGAACATTCACCCAAGCATTATAGTCAAGGGTTACACAATGGCTGCCGAGAAGGCACAAGAAATCCTCGACAGTATTGCAAAAGACGTTGATGTCAATGATGAGGAGACACTCCTCAAGGCAGCTATCACCTCAATCACCGGAAAGGCAGCTGAAGAGGAGAGGGAGTACTTAGCTAAGCTTGCTGTTGATGCAGTCAAGCAGGTTGCAGAGAAGGTTGGTGACAAGTACCACGTTGACATTGACAACATCAAGCTCGAGAAGAAGGAGGGTGGAAGTGTTAAGGACACCAAGCTCGTCAAGGGTGTTGTAATCGACAAAGAGAGAGTCCACCCAGGAATGCCAAAGAGAGTCGAGAATGCAAAGATTGCACTCATTAACGACGCAATCGAGGTCAAAGAGACAGAGACAGATGCTGAGATCAGGATCACAAGCCCAGAGCAGCTCCAGGCATTCCTCGAGCAAGAGGAGAGAATGCTCAAGGAGATGGTTGACAAGATCGTTGCAACAGGAGCAAACGTTGTCTTCTGCCAGAAGGGAATTGACGACTTGGCACAGCACTACTTGGCCAAGGCTGGAATCTTGGCAGTAAGAAGAGTCAAGAAGAGCGACATGGAGAAGCTCGCAAAGGCCACAGGAGCAAAGATCGTCACAAACATCAGAGACCTCACACCAGATGACCTCGGTTATGCAGAAGTTGTTGAGGAGAGAAAAGTCGCTGGCGAGAACATGATCTTCGTTGAGGGCTGCAGGAATCCAAAGGCAGTAACAATCCTCATCAGAGGTGGAACAGAGCACGTCGTTGATGAAGTCGAGAGAGCAATGGAGGATGCAATCAAGGTCGTCAAGGACATCATTGAGGACGGAAAGATCGTCGCTGGTGGTGGAGCAAGCGAGATCGAGCTCGCAGTGAAGCTCGACGAGTACGCTAAGGAAGTCGGTGGAAAGGAGCAGCTCGCTATCGAGGCATTCGCTGAGGCACTCAAGGTCATTCCAAGGACACTCGCAGAGAACGCTGGACTTGACCCAATCGAGACACTCGTTAAGGTCATTGCAGCACACAAGGAGAAGGGACCAACAATCGGTATTGACGTCTTTGCAGGAGAGCCAGCTGACATGTTCGAGAGAGGTGTCATTGAGCCAGTGAGAGTCAAGAAGCAAGCAATCAAGAGCGCAAGCGAAGCAGCAATCATGATCCTCAGAATCGACGACGTCATTGCAGCAAGCAAGCTCGAGAAGGAGAAGGAAGGCAAGGGCGGAGACACTGGAGGAGAAGACACTGAGTTCTGATCTTTCTAATTCTTTTTGAGTTTTTCAATCTTTTCCTCAAGTCTCTTCAGCTTCTCCTTGGCTCTTCTCAGCTGGGCATTGGCTAAGTCAACTATTTTTGCGATATATTCTTCACTCACCCAAAGTACACCATTTTCTCCAAGAGGGACGTCCATTCTCTCTGTTGAGCGTATTTCAACTACAAGCTTCTTGTGGCTGATGCTTTTAATGTTTGAATGCTTGAAGCCGCAGTTTATTGCCAGATTTAAAAGCTCAACAGCATCTTCTAATGTTTTGGCAGAAACGTGAATTATCGGGCTGTGAAGCATGAACCAGAGCATTCCTGAATTGTGCTTTTTGATTGCTGTCAAAACCTCTTTAAGAGAAACTTCTCTGTGCCACTTGCCAAGCCATTCAGCGTTAACCTTATCTCCAAACTCCGGCATCTGCATTACGGTTATCCTTCCGGAGCATGAAGAGGTTGTGAAATAATTTGAAATGGAGTTTATTTTCTCCAAAAGAGGTATTATGTCTTCATCAACTAATCTTTTTTCTAAAGCCTCTTTCAAGCTTTCCATTGCTTTTTTCTTCTGCAACTCAAAGTTTTTTTCATAAAGGAACATGGAGGTAAGTTTGTAAACACCTTTAAAAAGATTGACCTTGATATATGAGCTTTAAAAATTAAAAGAAAAGTGGAGATCACCCTGAAGCGGTTTGGACTGCTAGGTCTGCTCTTACTATGCCATAACCGTAAAGTACTGAGTCTCCCATGTCGTCTGCTGTAGTGTGTAAGATTCCTCTAACTGTATCTGTTGTTGAATCATCCTCTGTTCCAACTGGAAGGACGATTCCGTTGTTATTGTAGTATACTGCTTGGATTAATGCGACTACTCCGCTAACGTGTGGAGCTGCCATTGAGGTACCGCTGAGCGTTGCGTATGTGTCATCTGGGTATGTGCTTAAGACGTCAACTCCTGGGGCTGCTATTTCTGGATTCCTGTTGCTCCAGTCGGGGACTTGATCCTCTATGTCAGTTGC
The DNA here is from genome assembly GCF_012027375.1 of Thermococcus sp. LS2. Classification (NCBI taxonomy): domain Archaea; kingdom Methanobacteriati; phylum Methanobacteriota; class Thermococci; order Thermococcales; family Thermococcaceae; genus Thermococcus; species Thermococcus sp. LS2. The sequence continues at coordinate 68,726 of NZ_SNUI01000004.1, forward strand.
TCCAACTGCTATGACTTCTGGGTAAGCGGCAGGATAGCTTGGGTTGTCTGCTCCTTCATTTCCAGCTGCTGCAACTAAAACCACACCATAGGTGTATGCTGCCTCTATAACGTCCCAAAGGGCATCTGGAGGTGCATCTCCACCAAGGCTCATTGATATTACTTCTGCTGCATCGTCGTCTGGGTCTCCAACAATTATGCCATCATCATCTGAGTCAAGGACACCATCTGGACCAAGTAAGGCCTGCTCAATTCCGAGAATTAAATCACTCCACGAACTTATGATGCCATTTCCTAAAACCTTGATTGCATAGATCTCAACTTCAGGTGCCGCTCCAACGACGCCAATGTCGTTGTTTAAAGCAGCAACTGTCCCTGCAACGTGAGTTCCGTGGCCATTCCTATCCTTGTAGAGCGCAGGATTTGTAGAAACTTTTCCTCTAACAACACTAACTGCCCATGCAATGTTGTCTGCTAAGTCTGGGTGGTCATAGTCAATTCCAGTATCTAGAATTGCGACTTCTATTGTGCCATTTGATTCTCCAGTGGTTATGTTCCAAGCCTCAGAAGCGTTAATTCTGTCGATACCCCATGGGATTGTCTGTGGTGGTTGTGGTGGCTTTGGTTTTCCTACTCCGGATGGCTTGCCTAGGAGGTAAACTTCACTGTCATACTCAACCTTCTTAACTCCTCTAACTGCTCTGAGCTTTTTTACAGCATGTTTTGGAATTTCGACAACAACAGCCGAAATAATTTTGTAGCGTATTTTTACTTGTCCTCCAACATCATCTATGGCTCTCTCATCAAAGCTTGATTTGTCTATTGTTACTATAACTCTCACCTTTTCTACAGGCTCTGCCATTGTTACTCCAACGTACGAAAAAACTACTAAAACAATCAATAATGTGGATATAATCTCTCTCCTATTCATTTAGATCCCTCCATATACTAAAGTTAATATTTAAGTTGATATATATGTAGTTCATCCTCAAACTATATAAAGTTTTACTGCTTTATTATTTTTATTTAGAGCAAAGTAATATTTGATATTATTCAAAGCACAAAGAAAAGTATTGGGAAACGTTCTTTCATTGGTTGAGTTGCATAAAGAGACCTTCCTTCTTAACAAACTCCACAAACCTCTTGTAGGTTGGATGTACACTTAAAGTCTCGCTATCCCCAATAGCTATTAATTTGCGCTTTGCCCTTGTTAGAGAAACATTGAGCCTCCTTAAATCAGTTAAAAACCCGAGCTCACCTTTTTTGTTAGAGCGAACAAACGAAAGAATAATAACTTCTTTCTCTCTTCCTTGATATCCATCAACAGTTTTTACTTCAATTTCATCGTTTTCTAGGAGTGAGCTTATCAAATCTCTTTGGTCATCGTAGGGTGTTATGATGCCAATCCATTCAGGCTTAACTCCCATTCTTAACAGTCTCCTTACTATCTCCCTAACGAGCTTTGCTTCCAGCGGATTCTCCCTTGAAAGCGAGCCTTTTCTTTGTCTTTCCAATTTCTCTGGATGTTTAGATGTGTCAACAAAGACTAAGGGTTCTTTTGGGTTTAGGATTGAATCCCAAGGCTCTCCAAAATGGAAAACTCTAATGCCCAAATCGAGCAAAGTTATGTTTTTAACGTCATCATAAGCTTTAATTTTCCCATTGTAGAACTCCTTGCTTGGGAACTCCATGAGCCTTTCATTCATTCTGTACTGGATTTCAAGCATCTTTGCTTTTGATGGATAGAGTTCAATGAGCTTTTCAAAGAGAGTTTCGCTTAGCTCCTTTGCATCCTCGCTCAAAATCGTTGGGGGTAATTGTTTGTGGTCGCCAGCTAAGATGAACTTATCAGCTTTTGCTATGGGAATTAGAACGCTTGGAATTGTTGCCTGAGAAGCTTCATCCACAACAGCGACGTCAAACTTAACATCTTTTATAAAGTCAAGGGCTGCCGAAGAGTTTGTGCTCAAAACAACATCAGCTTGTTCTATTATCTCTCTTATTATTTCCTCCTCAATCTTTTTAGCCTCATCATACAGCTTCTGGACTTTTTCATTGAAAATCAGCCATTGAGCCATTGACTTTACAACCTTTGCTGGGACTCCTCTTGCTCCGATTCCTCTCTCTGCGAGCCTTAGAATTTGCCTATCTGTAAGACCTCTCCGCCATTGGGGCGTTGGTTTTGTATATTGGTCTCTAAGCATTGCTAATCTTTCAGCCTTGTTTCTAAGCTCTCTTACTCTTCTATACTTTTCGTGGGCTTCAACTTGATAAGCTAATGTTGACTCCTTTAGGTGCTTTGATACCCTAGAAGGATGTCCTAAGCGAACGAGCTTAACCTTCCCCCATAAGCGCTCGACTAGATTATCAACAGCTACGTTGCTCTCCGCAGTTGCCAAAACTTTCTTTCCTTTCTTCACTTCTTGGAGGATAACTTCAGCGATTGTCCTCGTCTTTCCAGTGCCGAAGGGACCATGTATCAGGAAGAAGTCCTCACTTCCTAGAGCTAAGCTTACAGCCTTCTTTTGGCTCTCATTCAGCTGCTTATCAAATGGCTTAAATTCAGACTCAGTACTTTCTTTAGGTTTTTCTAATCCGAGGACAAATCTCAATGCTCGTTTTCCGCTTTCGCTGAGCTTTTCAAGGTTTTCTATCTGCCTCTTAAAGGTTATATCGTTAGCATATAAATCAACTCTAACGTTTCTCAAGGCCCAAGAAGGAACTGTTTCAAGAGCAACAACGAGAAAGCGCTTTCCCTTTTCAGTTACAGTTCCAATTAAATCACTCGCTAAGGGATTTCCCTTGCTTATCACAACCAAATCTCCAACGCTGATTTCAGTCTTTAGTTCCTGCTTTCTGCCGTATTTAACGAGTTTGTATCCGAACTCTTCACCGATGATTTTCCCATTTAAGCCTAGAACAGCTCTTCCTACTTTTTCTCTCTCATAGCCAGTTAGCTTTCTCATCTCTTCTCGCATAGCTTCTATCTCTGCCTCTCGCTCAAGCTCGACGAGCTCTTTGAGATGATTAATATATCGAATTAGGTTCATTCTGCTCACCAATTTTTGAGGTCTTTATCATGTTAATCTGAGGTTATTTAAGTTTAAATAATTCAGTGGTGCATAGAACTCAAAATTCCCTATCCAAAGATAAGCCAAACTTAACTCCGCAGAAAAGTTGTTTTTGGTGGGCCCGCGGGGCTTCGAACCCCGGACCTCCCGCTTATCAGGCGGGCGCTCTAACCAGGCTGAGCCACGGGCCCTCTTCGCTGGTGCCCCGGCCGGGATTTGAACCCGGGTCGCGGGATCGAGAGTCCCGCATGATTGACCGGGCTACACCACCGGGGCGTCGATCAATCCTAAGCTTTACCAAATTTATAAATTTTTCGGTAATACCATTTCGCAGTACCTTTTAAATGCTTTGAAAAAATAAATTAAATTTCAAAGTCTTATCTCAAGGTTATTCAGTTCATCATTCGCGGATTTTGTTATTATTGCTCTTATTTCGTTTCCAATTTTCTCAATTTTAATGATAGTGCTTGCCAGCTCCTCAAGAAGTGGGAGCACGCCAAATTCGATGGCATTTATCAGACTGAGGTTCACGAAATAAAATGCTATCCTCTTTTTATTTCCTATCCATGATAAGAGATTGTTAATGTTTGTGATTAGTTCTCTTTTGCTATCAGCTAACATGAACAGCTTTTCTATACCTAAAACAACATTAATAATCAATTTTTCAGAGTTTTCAAAGATAGGTCTCGCTACCCTTTCATATTCCATCCACTGTATAGCAGATTCCTTGAGGGTTATATGGCCAACAACGTTTCCGACTTCCAGTCTGCCCCCCTCTTTTATCACCAATGCTTCATTAAGCGAACTTGAATCAAGATCTGCTAGCTCTATGTTCACCTTGTATATATACAAGGTGTCTAGGATATCATCAATAACAACTGGATAATCCTTACTTCTGGCCCATTGAACTAAACTATAAAGTCCTTTACATGACATAGAGTCTGATGGATGTTCTATAAGTACAGTCTCCCCGCGTTTTAGTGCGTTCCACAAATCTTCAAAACCTGCCTTATACATACCTAGCCACCTCATATATTTTAGCAACAGTTATACATATTAATTAGAACATTTTTCAACTTTAATACTTTTTGGTATATATTTAGCATATCGTAAAAAACTTACGATATATTCCAAATTTTTTTTAATACTTTTAGTCATCAGTAGTAGGGAAAACACGCATAATAGGGGTGGAGTTAATGCCATATGTTCCAAATGCTAAAATCATTATTCCTAAAAAGAAGCCGAGAAATTTAGACGAGCTTTTGGAATTACTATTTCCTAATCACCCTGAGAGGCAGAGGTTGGCTAGATTTTTATTAGAGAGGATTCACAATGCTGAGATGAAAAGGGATGGACTCCGAGCAGAAGAGTGGCTGGAGCTAATCCTAGAATACCTTGGTAGTGAAGAGCTGATTTGCTATTATCGAACGCTTGTCAAGAAAAAAACATCTAGGACCGAGATCCATAGGAGGGTTGAGGAGAAGGCAAAGGAGTTGGGTGTTCCCTTTGGAACTACAAAGACCAACTATAATATCGTTGTAAAGACACTCCAAAATGCCCGAATGATATACAAATCAAAGAACTATTACAAAACCACAAAAGAATTTAGCGAACTGCTTTGTGAGATAGCTGAAGTTTGGAATGACTGGCTAGCTACTGGCTAGCTCAATGACATTCTCTTTTTTCAAGCCTCGTCTTTTAGGGTGGGGGAGGTCAGTTTGAGGAAAAAGCCAGTTAATAAGAAGCTCCACGATATGGCGTTCGATTATTAATGAGAAATGCGAAATCAGGGATTTGAAATTTGAGAAAGGCTTAGTTGGTGGATATGCAAAAATACATAGACAGAAGGATAGTGAGGGACACCCTATAGAAAGTGACCTACAGCGGAGTTTCACCTTGAAGCAAAGCTCACATCTCTATCACAAACCCTTACAACTCTGGGTAAGTTGCAGGATTTGTTCAGATATGGGCTTTGAATCGAGATGAAGCTTTCGCCTTGATCTCTCCCTATACGGTGCCCCTCACTATATACTCACACTTAACATATATAAACCTTTCTAGTTTTTAATTCTTGTTTTAATTAAAGTTTTAAATTTAAAATAATAAAAGGCAACTTTGGAAAATAATAAATTCTTGGAGATATTAAAGGGGCCAAGTAGAGGAAGGAATATTTATAAAAAAAACATTAAAGTACTCTTTAATAGTCACATCAATTATATACGGTGATATGGATGTTGGACATGATCCTTGATGGTATTGAACTTATAACAATAATAGGTCTTTTTGTTATTCTAGTCTTGGCAGTGAACTTTAGAGGACGATTTATTGAGAAGTATCCTCAATTGAAAAAGTTTTATGACATTATCTTAGCCAGCATAACTCTCGATTTTGTGTCAGAGTTCTTTTATCTTCCGGATTATGTTGCCCTTCCTCTTAGTGAACAGCAGCTTGAAGAAATCCAGCTGATTGGGGATTTAATTTATGCATTGTCTGTTTTACTGTTTATAATTGGATTTGGCTGCCTTTTCTCAACACTCTTGAAGAAATATGAGCTAATTCCCGTTGTCATGGAATTTAAAGAAGAAAAAATGAAGAGTAAAGCTTTGAAGCAAATCTCACCCGGGGTTTATTTGTGCAATAATGAAGGGGAGTGTTATCTCCTGTTTTTAGAGCTTCTTAAAGAAAGGCCCGGATTGATAGTTTCCAGAAAACCTGCAGCTATTATTAAAAAGAAATTTGGACTAAAAGAAACCCCAATATTGTGGCTTAGCAAAATTGAGGGCAACAACACGATTTATCCCACTCGGTTAAATTATTTAATGCATGTTCTAATTGATTTCATGAAAAAGGAAAATATTCCAAAGGTTATCTTGTTAGATGGGATAGAGTATTTGATTTTAGAGAACGGCTTTGATGCAGTGTTTAAGTTTCTAACCAAGCTTAAAGATTATGCGATTATAAATAATGCAGTAATTTTAGTTCCAATCATCAAAGATGTACATGATGAGAGAGAAGTTGCCTTAATTACGAGGGAGTTCTCAAATATTCGTGATATCGGTAGTTAGCAGCATGTGTGGGTCTTGTCTTTGAACAAATTAAAGAAAAAATCTAAAGCGGGATCTCCAGCCCGTCTAATGTACTGCTCATTGATTTTATTACTAAGAGTCGTTTTTCCTTCCCTGTTTTTTTAATTTTAATAATCGTGCTTGTTAACTCTTCGAGAAGAGGGAGTACTCCAGACTCCAGAGACTCTATCACACTGAGATTAATGAAATAAAAGGTAAGCTTGTTTCTATTTCCCATTTGGGATAGAATATTGTTTATGGCATTGAGAATTTCCCTTTTGGTATCGGTTAGTATGAATATTTTCTCTAGTCCAAGGACAATATTGATAATAAATTTATCGGATTTCTCAAAAATCTGTCTTGCTATTTTTTCATAGTTGCTCTGTTGTATAGCAGATTCTTTGATTCCTGTACGACCAACAGCATTTTCAATATCTAACCTGCCCCCCTCTTTTATGACCAATACATCGTTGAGTAAATTCAAATCAAAACCCGCTAATGTTAGGTGGGTCTTGTATACATATAAAGTGTCCAATATGTCATCTACAACAACTTGATAATTCTTATTTTTAGCCCATTGCACTAGATTGTAGAGCTCGAGGTATGGCGTAGCATTTGAGGGATATTTTATCAACACAATTTCTCCATGTTTCAGCGAACTCCATACATCCTCAATATTCATACCATACATATTTATACACCTCAAAACAAGTTATTTTATAGCACGTAGTTATCGATTGTTGGTTTTTAATAATTTTTGGTTATGTATTTGGTATATAGTATAAAACCTACGATATAATGCAATCGTTTTGTTAGTAATCATCGGTTACATGTTGTAAATCAAGTAAACCAATATGTATCAAGAGGTGAAAGCAATGCCATATATTCCACCAGCTAAAATTATTATTCCTAAGAAAAAACCAAAAGATTTGAAAGAGCTTCTGAAGTTGTTGTTTCCCAACAACTTAGAAAGGCAGAAGCTGGCTCTACTTCTGCTGATGCGTATTCATGAGGATGAGAAGAAAAAGGGATTTCGAGCAGAAGAGTGGTTAGGATTTATTTTGGAATATCTCGGCAATAAGGAACTTATCGCTTATTACATTATACTAGTCAGAAAGCGTTTGCCCAGAACGGAGATTCATAAGAGGATTGGAAAGAAAGCGAAAGAATTGGGTGTTCCTTTTGGGACTGCGAAGACTAACTATAATATTGTTATAAAAACGCTCCAAAATGCCCGAATGATATACAAATCAGGAAATTACTATAGAACCACAAAGAAATTTAGTGAGCTGTTGCGTGAAATGGCTGATGTTTGGGATGAGTGGAGGGAAGGATAAGTTGATTATCACAATCGAGTTTTAGGTCAGTTAGCTTTTACGCTATTTTGATGTCTTGATTGTTACTTCTTAAATGAGCAAAAAGTTTATATATTCTCCGCAGTGCTTAATTAAATGTAATTAAATATCATTAAAGCTGGAGGTGGTTTGAATGACGGAGGATGAAAGGAAATACACAACAGTTTCAATTCCAAAGCCCCTCTATGAGAAGATAAAGAAGAGGATTGAGGGAACAGGCTTTACATCAGTCTCTGACTACGTTACTTATGTTCTGAGGGAGGTATTGGCAAGCTTAGAGGAGGAAGAGAAAGAGGAAGTCTTCAGCGAAGAGGAAGAGGAGAAAGTTAAGGAAAGACTTAGGGCTCTTGGATACCTTGACTGACTTCTGTTAATTTTTATTTGGGTGATTAGAATGGTTTCTAAGCCACATGGTGGAAAATTAGTTAGGAGAATAGCTGCTCCAAAGACAAGAGAGAGAATTCTAAGCGAGCAGAAAGAGTACCCAAGGGCTGAAATTGATCATGGAAGGGCAATTGATCTTGAGAACATAGCTCACGGTGTTTACTCGCCCCTCAAGGGATTTTTAACAAGTGATGATTTTCAATCTGTTTTAGACCATATGAGACTGAGTGATGATACCCCATGGACAATTCCAATTGTTCTTGACGTAGAAAAGCCCGAATTTGAAGAGGGAGATGCGATTCTGCTTTACTATGATGATTTGCCTATAGCGAGGATGCATGTTGAGGAAATCTACACTTATGATAAGAAAGAATTCGCTCAGAAGGTTTTCAAGACGACTGATCCTAATCATCCTGGCGTCGCTAAAGTCTATGCAATGGGTGAATATTTGGTCGGTGGTGAGATTGAGCTTTTGAACGAGTTACCTAATCCTTTTGCCAAATACACTCTCAGACCAGTTGAGACGAGAGTTTTATTCAAGGAGAGGGGATGGAAGACGATAGTTGCCTTCCAGACGAGAAACGTTCCTCATATGGGACATGAATACGTTCAAAAAGCTGCATTGACTTTCGTTGATGGTCTCTTCATAAATCCCGTCTTAGGAAAGAAGAAGAGAGGGGATTACAAGGATGAGGTAATCATCAAAGCCTATGAAGTTCTATTCAAGCACTACTATCCAAAGGATGCTGCTACACTCGCAACTGTCAGATATGAAATGCGCTATGCTGGGCCAAGAGAAGCAATACACCATGCAATCATGAGGAAGAACTTTGGTGCAACTCACTTCATAGTTGGAAGAGACCATGCAGGTGTTGGTGACTACTACGGACCTTATGAGGCATGGGACCTGTTCGATGAGTTTCCGGATTTAGGCATAACTCCAATGTTCATCAGAGAAGCTTTTTACTGCAAAAGATGTGGCGGAATGGTCAACGCTAAGATATGCCCCCACAGCGAAGAGTTCCACGTGAGGATAAGTGGAACAAAGCTTAGGAAGATGATAATGAGTGGTGAAAAGCCTCCTGAATATATGATGAGACCAGAAGTTTATGAAGTGATAAGGGGCTTTGAAAATCCATTCGTGGAGTGATCTAAATGTTAATAATCCACCACTGGGACACCGACGGCATAACATCAGCAGCTTTAGTTGCTAAAGCTCTTAGCTTAGAGGAATTTGAAAATTTAACTCTCCCCATTGGAGAATTCAGATTTGATGAAAGAATCAGAAATGCAATTGAGAAAGCTGACAAGATTTACGTGCTCGATCTAAATCTGCCTAGTGAAGTTGAAGGAATCAGCAAGGAGACAATCTTCATCGATCACCACATACAGCCAAGAATTCAAAATCCAAAAGTTAAGCAGATAAACCCAGCTTTGAATGGGGAATATGTTCCCTCAGCCTCTTTCGTTGTTTCCCAATATTTTGGTATCTGGAATGAATGGACTGCTTTGGGAGCTTTGGGCGACATAGGCAAGAAAGCACTTGAAATTCCCAAGGTTAGAGAGCTCTTAACGATAAACACGGAGGAGGCCCTTAGACTGGTTCAGCTCATTGATTCAAACTATGTGGTTATGGATAGGGAGGGTGTGGAAAAAGCCGTGAAGGTTCTCCTAACACATAACCTAAGAGAGCTTTTGGAATATGAGCCTTGGGTTAAGAAAGCTGAGGCGATTGAAAAGACAATAAATGATGCAATTGGTAGTTTAGAGCTTAGAGATGGATTTGCCTTCATAACTTTTGAGAGTCCTTTCAATGTGATCTCCAAAGTCGCAAGGAAAGCGGTCTGGGAGCTTGGATATAAAGGAGCAGTGGTTGTGAACAGAGACTTTCATGGAAAAGCTCAGATATACTTTAGAATTTCACCTGAGCTTGCTGATAAAGTAGACATGGGGAAAATAATTTCACTCCTCAAGGAAAAAGGCTTCAATGCTGGTGGAAAGAGGGAAGTTTTAGGCTGTATATGTGAAAAATCCAAAGCTGATGAAGTTTTAGAGATAATTAACGCTCATCTGAGGTGATCAGAATGAATGAGGAAATTAGAGAATATTTAGAGAACGTTAAGAAGGTCTTTGTGATTGGTCTTGACTCCGCTCCTCCTGAGCTTTTGTTTGATAGGTTTTTGGATGATTTGCCTAACATAAAGTGGCTGGTGGAGAGGTCAATTTACGGTCCGATGCAGAGCACAATTCCAGCCATTACAATCCCAGCTTGGATGGTAATGGCAACTGGGAAAACTCCTGGTGAGCTCGGTTTGTATGGTTTTAGGCATAGGAAAAAGGGAACTTACAATGACATCTGGATTGCCCACAGCTTAATGGTGAAAGAACCAGCTGTCTGGCATTACATAGCTGAAAAAGGTAAAAAATCGGTTTTGGTTGGAGTTCCGCCGAGCTATCCTCCAAAGCCAATCAACGGCTGGCTTGTCTCATGTTTCATTACACCAGATGCTTCCGTTGATTATACGTATCCAAAGGAGCTTAAGGGAGAGATTGAACGCTTAGTTGGGGAATATATATTTGATGTTGTCTTTAGGAAAGAGAACAGGGATGAGGTTAAAGAGCAGCTCTGGGAGATGACAGAAAAGCGGTTTGAAGTGATTAGATACCTCATTCAAGAGAAGGACTGGGACTACTTTGAGTTCGTTGAAATTGGCCTTGATAGAGTCCACCACGCATTCTGGAAGTACTTCGATGAGAACCATCACCTCTATCCTGGCGACGACAACCCCTACAAGAACGTTATTCCCGATTATTATAAGCTCCTTGACAAAGAAATTGGAAAGACTTTGAAGCTTTTGGACTTGGATGAGACGGCTGTAATAATCGTTTCAGACCACGGAATAAAGGCAATGAAGGGAGCTTTTGCAATCAACCAGTGGCTCATTGAAGAGGGACTGCTGAAGATTAAGAATCCAGAGATTTTGAAGGAAGGAAGGCAGGTCAGATTTAACGAGCTCAAAGTTGACTGGAGCAGAACAATAGCTTGGGCCTGGGGCGGCTATTACTCCAGAGTTTTCCTCAACGTGAAGGGAAGAGAGCCTCAAGGAATCATTGAGCCCGAAAAGTATCACCAGGTTAGGGATGAAGTTGCTGAGCTGATAAAGAGCATAAGAGGACCAAACGGAGAAAAGTGGGACACGAAGGTGTTCTATCCTGAAGAAATTTATCCAGTTGCCAAAGGTGATAAGCCAGACATGATGGTTTACTTGGATGATTTGAACTGGCGTGCTGCTGGAACTCTCGGCTATGAGAGTCCCTATCTGTTGGAGAATGATTTAGGGCCGGATGATGCAGTTCATGCCGAGTATGGAGTTTTCTCTCTCTATCTGCCTGGAATGGAAAGCGAAAAGAGAACACAGCTCACAATCTACGACTTTGCCCCAACTGTGCTCAAGCTCTTTGGAATGAAAAAGCCTCTCAGGGGGAGGAGTGTTGTATGAACAAAGAAAACATAGTCTTTATCCCTCATGCACTGGAAAGAATGAAGGAGAGAGGAATTTCAAAAGAGCTTGTGGTTGAGGCTTTGGCCAACCCGGACAAAGTTGGAGAGGGGTATTTTGGGAGGAAGGTCGCTCAGAAGGTTATAGATGGAAAATTGATCAGAGTCATTTACGAAGAGCACGAAGATAGCATCATTGTGATAACAGTCTATATAACTTCGAAAGTTGATAAATACTTGAGGTGATGCAAATGAAAATTTCATATGATCCAAAGTATGATGTTATGTACATCAAGTTTTCAGATACAAAGATAGCGGATACAGTGGAAGTCGATGAGGGGATTATCATAGACTACGGAGAGCATGGAGAAATCGTAGGTATAGAGATAATTAACGCATCGGTGAGAATTAAATCGAAACCCCTGAGCGAGATCACCATAAAAATAGAAGAACAAGCCGCTCCTTAGGTGAAATGTTATGGAGGGCTTTACAATCTGGCTCACCGGTCCGAGCGGTGCTGGAAAAACAGTGTTAGCTCATGCTTTAAAGAAGAAGCTCAAAGAGCTTGGATATAAAGTTGAAATTCTTGATGGAGATGTCATAAGGAAAACTCTCTACCCCGAGCTTGGCTTTTCCAAAGAAGCGAGGGAGATGCACAATAGAATAGTGATCTACATGGCCAAACTCTTGTCAAGGAATGGGGTCATAGCAATAGTTTCTCTAATCTCTCCTTATAGGGCTGTTAGAGAATATGCAAGAAAGGAAATTGGCCGCTTTATTGAGGTTTATGTATATGCACCTTTAGAGGTTAGGATTCAGAGGGATCCAAAGGGGCTGTACAAGAAAGCCATGCGCGGTGAAATAAAGGGATTGACTGGTTACGATGGAGTTTATGAGGAACCGGAGAATCCAGAGGTTAAGGTTGACAGCTCAAAGATGACCCCCGAGGAAGAGGCTGAAGCAGTGCTGAGGAAGGCTAGGGAATTAGGCTATCTGCCTTAAGGTGAGCTCCATGCTCTCTTTTATTTTTCTCGGCTTTCTAGTTGGATTTTTGGTTGGACTAACTGGTATTGGTGGAGGAGCTTTGATGACTCCTTCGCTTATTTTCTTGGGAGTTGAGCCTCTGACAGCTGTTGGGACTGACCTTTTATATGCAACTGTTACGAGAATTTTTGGTGTGTTCTTCCATCATAAGAAGGGAAGCATTAGGTTCGATTTGTCTTTGAGGCTTTTTGCGGGAAGTTTACCCGCAATTTTACTCGGATCTGTTCTGCTTAGGGTTATTGATAAAAGCACGCTTAATAATTATCTTACCTTATTACTAGGTGCAATTCTTGTCCTTAGTTCTTTCCTCAGCTTAATTAAGGGAGAAATTCACGTTCCCATAAGACCTAGGAGAGAGTATTTGTATCTTTTAGGATTCATTGTCGGCTTAACTGTTCAGTTCACTTCAGTTGGTGCTGGAGTCATAGTGAGCTTTGCATTAATGAATTTAGCTAAGCTCAGCCCGAGAGAAGTTGTTGGTGTTACGATATTTTATGGCTTAGGTTTGTCAGCTTTCAGTGCTTTGAACTATGCATTTCTAGGGAGCATAGATTATCGTTTGGCTTTGGTTTTGATTGCTGGCACTTTACCGGGTGTGTATTTGGGGACTCATGTAAATACGAAAGCAGATAGGGATAGGTTGAAGAGGGTTATTAACGTGATAATTTTGGTTATTGGACTCTTGATACTCATTCAGAGGGTGGCTTGAGTTGTTCTCAATTATGAGTTAAGGGGCTTCGCCCCTTAGACCCCGTTTTTATTCTTTTATCTCGGCGCTTCGCGCCGCAACATATATTCCAAAAAATATAAAAAGTGTGATGATTTATATTATTGGGGATATAAAATGCTGAGGGATGAAGAGATATTGGAGGCATTAGTCCCTTATAATTTTTGGGGGAAACCTCAGGAAACTGGTATTGAAAGAGAAGAATATCTGGAAAAGATTGAAACTTTTTGTAGGGCTGGGAATTTTATAATAGCAATTATAGGTCCAAGGAGAGCTGGAAAGACATTTTTGGCGAGACAGTTTTTAAAAAGGAAAATATCACAAGGGTTGAATCCTAAACAAACCCTGTATGTGAACCTCGAAGATCCTAAGTTCCACGCATACCTTAGCTTGGAGCTCCTTGATGAAATTTATAGGGCGTATAAGATCCACATCAATGACGAAGATTTTTCCCTTATAGTTTTAGATGAGGTGCAAAACCTTCCAAATTGGGAACGATGGGTCAGGAGCATAGCTGAAAAGGAGAATGTTAAAGTAATTGTAACTGGCTCAACGTCTTCTTTGCTTAAAACTGAAGTTTCTAGAGTGTTGACAGGGAGGAGCTTAACTTTGGAAGTTTTTCCTTTAACCTTCAGGGAGTTTTTAAGTTTTAGGGGGTTAAATTTGAGAAGCTTTGCAGAAATCGTTGCAAATAAAATAAAAATTGAGCGTCTTTTGGCTGAGTATATGGAATTTGGTGGTTTTCCACAAGTTGTGCTGGTCGAGGATGAATATTTGAAAAGGGAAATTTTGAAAGAACTTTTTGAGGGAATAGTTATCCGGGATGTCGCTTTTCGTTATGGATTTAAAGAGTTAAATACTGTGAAGCTGATTGCGGAATTAGCAGTGAACAGGTTCGCTTCGCTTGTAAGTGGAAGTTCTCTTAGGAATGAAGTTGCTGGGATTGTAAAGAGAAAAGTTTCTCCAAATTTTGTGATAGAAGTTTTAGAAGCACTGGAGGGGAGCTATTTGATCTTTAGAATTCCACCGCTTTCATATAAGGTTAGTGATATTAAACGGCACCCGAGGAAACTCTATGTGGTTGATACTGGTATCATAAATGCTGTAACACTCAGGTTTTCTAAGAATATTGGACGGTTAGCTGAGAATATTGTGGCACTGCATTTAATAAAAAGATTCGGAAAAGAGAATGTGTTTTATTATAAAGGAGATAGAGAAGTCGATTTTTTAATTAAAAAAGGCTTGGAGGTAACAAAAGCAATTCAAGTGAGCTGGGATTTAAGTGAAAGTAGGGATAGGGAAGTTAAAGGTTTGCTAGAGGCTATGGAAGAGTTTTCACTGGAGGAGGGAGTGATAATAACATCAGCCTATGAAGGATTAGAGGAAATTAAAGGAAAACGTATAAGATACATCCCATTGTGGAAGTTCTTGCTGTTGGAATAAAAGGGGCGAAGCCCCTTAGACCTCTTTTTTATTTCTTTATCTCAGCGCTTCGCGCCGCTAAATAGTGCAATTATTCAACATAGTAGCATAAAGAGAAAAATGCTTAAATATCTCATTCTTTACTCCATATCTTGGTGGTAATATGAAGGTTTTGATTATGGCAGGTGGTTACGCTACTCGCCTATGGCCTATCACAAAAGATAACCCAAAAGCTTTACTTCCCGTTGGGGACAAAGTGATTCTTGACTATATCATTGAAAAAACGAAAGAGCTTGATTTGAAGGTCTATGTTTCAACGAACCGATTTTTTGCGAAGTACTTTGAGGAGTGGAGCAAAGATAAAGATGTTGAGCTTTTAATTGAGGACACTCTCCATGAGGAGGAGAAGCTCGGCACGATTGGGGCTTTAAATGAGGCTCTTGAAAGGCTTGGCTTGGATGATTACCTAGTCATCGCTGGGGATAATTTGTTCTCTTTCAGCTTGAGGGATTTTTTGGATAGATTCGATGGAAATACGCTCATCGCTGTTTATGATGTCGGTGATTTTGAGCTCGCAAAGAGGTATGGGGTTGTTCTCCTTGAAGGTAATAAGGTAATTGATTTTGAAGAGAAGCCTGCAAAGCCGAAGTCAACTTGGATAAGTACTGGAGTCTATGTGTTTCCAAGGGAAGTTATGGAGATGATTCCTCAATACTTGGAGGAGGGTAATAGAGACTCGCCGGGATATTTTATTCAGTGGCTTCTCAAGAAAGGAATTGAGATTCATGCGTATAAATTTGATGACTACTGGTACGATATAGGTTCTGCGGACAGCTATTTAGAAGCTTTGAAGACTCTTTTAAAGGAGAGCCAGATTGAGGAGATTCAGATTAGTCCTTATGCGAAGATCATTCCTCCTGTTGTAATAAAAAGGGGTGCGAAGATTCTTGGAAGATCAATTATTGGGCCTTATGCATACATTGGTGAGAACTGTATGATAGAGAACTCTGATATAAGTGATTCGATAATCTTTAAGGACACAATAATAAGGAATTCAACGATTTGGCGTTCGATTATTGATGAGAAGTGTGAGATTAGGAATTTGGAGCTTAAGAAGAGCTTAGTTGGTGGGCATGCGAAGATACAGAGAGGAGATTAAGAATAGTGAGGGATGTCATATAGGAGTTGGTCTCTAGCGGAGTTCCACCTTGAGGCAAAGCTTACATCCATTAATACGAACCTCACAACTCTGGGCAAGTTGTGGGGTTTATATTTCAGATACAAACTTTGAGTCGAGGTGAAGCTTTCGCTTCAGTCCTCTTCCTATATAGCACCCCTCACTATATACTCATACTTAACTTATATAAACCTTTCTATTTTATAGTTTTTTATCTAGAGCAAATTTTAATTTGAAATTAATAAAAGATTAAACCAAAAAATTTTAGTTTTATCAAGGTTAAAGTACCCTGCTCAACAACTTTGGGATTGTTAGAGCACTAATTATTTGGAACGCAATCTTCAGCCTTTGACTTCCTATTTTTACCACTTGAAAGCCTCGTCCTTTAGGGCGGGGAGGAGGTCAGAGGAAGAGAGTTTATCCATAGATGTTTTTCAAATTTTCTACTAGGTGAGGACTTATATCTGCAGAATAGGCGTCTTTTGCATTTCTTTCTAAAACCTTGCCCCCTAGAGTGGAAAAAGATCAAATAGAACTACAACGGTTCTGATTTTCATAAGTTAGCACTCTCCGTTAGTTCTTTCAAGAATTTCAGAACTCCATTCCAAACTTTTTCAAATTCTGGGAGTGGATTTATTTGATGGGCTAAGCTTCTCTCCCAAGCTCTCTCATAATAGATTCTGCGTTCTTTAAAGATTTCCAACTCAAACTGGACATTCTTAAGTCTGAACTTTTCGGGAAGAATGCTAAGAGCAGTCTCTAATTCGATGGTATCCTTTAATTTCCACACATCATACAGATCCCTTGGTCTTGTCCTTTGGAAGAGCGAGCGAACTTTTTCGACAAAGATTTCCTCCAAACTGTAGGATTTCAGCCTCACGAGCGAAAACCTGTCCGCATCGGAATATTCATGAAGCAACTTCTTCTCATGCAACGGGAGTACAATCTTCTCGTACTTTTCTAATGTTATATCCAATCTTTATCTTTGAAGGAGTTCCTGTTTTTCTGACAAGTCTGAACGGAATCTTGATTTCAAATCCCAGCAGTTTTCCCTCAAAGCTTCTGACTTCATACCGGGGCTCAAATTCTAATTCTAAAAACTCCACTGGACCAGTGTTTGCGAACTCCAACATTCTCTCCAGTCTCTCCCTAAGCTTATACGCGTTAACTTCTTCAATTAAAGTGTAGTCCAAATCCTCAGAAAAGCGATAATCTCTAAAATAAGCTTTCTTCAGACACGTTCCGCCTTTGAACGCCAGGTTCTTCCAGAGTCCGCTCCTCCAAATTGTTGAGATTGGTAAACCTAATTCAAAGCTTTTCCTTTTGATTTCATCAATCACCATTCCAACTCCTCCCAGTAGTCTTCAGGAACGTTTACCAGAAGCCCCCATTTGTAGTCAAACTTTCCCCTGGCGGGCATCGTTGGATCAAGGAGTGAAAAACTCTTCCTATCTTTATCTGAAAGTTGAATTTTTTCCTCCAGCCCTAAACCCAGTCGTTCACTAATATAACCCAGCCTCTTTAGGATTGTCTTGTTTTCCATTTTTTGAGCATACTCTAAGAGCTTTTTCTGATTAAAGCTCGCGTTCTTTAATGCCTTCACGACCTCAATTATTCCGCCGCAATATCTGGGCTTGTCTAAGCAATCCACTATGGTTTTCTCTGGGTCTGTGATATTAACTTTCCTTCTTCCAATCTTTACTGTATTCAAGCCAAAGAACTTGCTGGGCTTCACTGTCACTATTTTGAACTTCCTGTTGTTGAATTTAACGATTTTCTCATAACCCCTCTTTCTTGGTGTTTGGACAAAGGTGATGTTGGGGATTTGTTCCGTTAAGCCGTAATAATTTAGAGCACTCCAGTAGGCTATGGCACTTGGCTTTACGAAGAGGGAAGCGAGCACAAATTCGTGAACTGAAGGTGGTTCGTTGGGATCTAGTGTTATGGCGTAAATACCCTTGCCAATCCTTTTTATGAAGCCTGCTTCAGAGAGAACTTTGAGATAATACTTCATTAAGTTCCGGTTAATTTTTAGATGATCAATTGCTTCTTGAATTGTGAATGCTTCTCCGAGCTCTAAGAGCCTTGTCAGGACTTCCATTTTATTCATATTTTCTCACCATCAGGTAAATACTCTTACCTAATTATGAGACTTTTTGAATATAAACATTTCGCAAGGAATAGAAGTTTATGTCCAGGAATTTTATTGTGAATTTTATTGTAGGATGCTCATTGAACTTAGATCCTTATTAATCATCCACAGTTAACGATTTTGATAACTTTGGTGTATATTTTTGAGATTCAATTTTAGTTAAATCCTATGGCATGGTGTTTTTGCTTTAGTTTTCTTTGCTAAATTCAATAAAACGAATTAGGCCTTACATTTTTCTTCCGAAAGCCTCCCCTTTGGTACAGAGAAAAGGTCAGTTTTACTGGAGGAGTTATTCCTTGGATTGTGGATGAAATCATCTCAAGATCTCTTTTAGGGTTGCAACCAACAATTGTTCCTTCGTTGTTGACTCCTATTAATATATTCTAAAGTCTATCCTTTAGGACGAAGAGGAAGCTAGAAATCAAAGCTCTCAAAGCCATCATAATTAAGTCCGATGAGCGAGGCAAGCAAGATTGATATTTAGGCAAAGGGGCTTCATCCCTTAAACCATGTTTTATTCTTTTTATCTCGGCGCTTCGCGCCGCAATATATGTTTTATCCGGACATCATTTCTTTCTTTTGTTTATGCTTGCTAAAACCAAAATATTTAAATATTCGAGTCATATTTATTATAATCATGATTCGAAAATTTGTAAACCGGAGGAGAGAGCTCGAAGTCCTAGAGAGAGCGTGGAGGGGAGGCTTTCGACTTTTTGTGGTTTACGGGAGAAGAAGGGTGGGAAAGACTGCCCTTTTGAGGAAATTCTTGGAGAACAAAAGGGGCATATATTTTCTCTGCTCCCAGAGGGGATATGAGAAAGACCTCGAGAGATTTTCTCACGAGATAAGTTCTTTTATTGGTGCTCCGGTAAGATTCGAAAGCTTTAGGGATGCATTTAAGTTCCTAAGGGGACAGGGGAGGCTTTTGGTGATTCTTGATGAGTTCCCTTACTTAATAGAGGCAGACAAGGGTGTTACATCCGAGTTTCAGGAGGTGGTGGATATAGTGCTTGAGGGTTCAGAGATCACAATTATCCTCTGCGGTTCGAGCGTTGGAATGATGGAGCGTGAGGTTCTCAGCTACAAGAGCCCTCTCTATGGGCGAGCAAGTGGGGTTCTGAAGGTCAAACCATTCCGCTTCTTCGATATGGTCGAATGGTTTGGAAAGGACTTTGAGAGGCTTTTAAGACTCTATGGGGTCACGTGGGGGATTCCTAAATACATGGAATTCTTCAAAACGGGGAGCGATGATGAGATTATCAACAACTTCTTTGACCCGAGTGCATTTCTTTTCAACGAGGCGAGGCTTCTCCTCATGGAGGAACTGAGGAATCCAACCAGATATATGCAGATTATCGAGGCCATAGCCATGGGAAAAACCCGGCTTAACGAGATCGCTCAGTACGTTGGGATGGAGGCCAAAGACCTATCTGCATATCTTAGGGTGCTCTCAAATCTTGGAATTGTGAGGCGGGAGGTTCCAATAACAGAGAGGAAAGCCAAGAGAGGGATTTATGTTATAGAAGATGAGTACTTCCGTTTTTACCACCGCTTCGTCAGTCCGCATTATGAGGAGATAGACTCCCTCAACCCTGAGCCAGCAATTCAGGATTTCCTGAGGAACTTTAACACTTACCTTGGAAAGACCTTCGAAAAAGCAGCCAAAGAGTTTTTAATAGAACTTAATAAGCATGGGAGGTTGCCGTTTAAATTTACGAAGATCGGAAAGTGGTGGCATAAAAATGAGGAAATTGATCTCGTTGCACTGGACAAAAGGGAAAATAAGGCTCTGCTGGTGGAGGTAAAGTGGAAGGAGTTGAGCGAGAAAGAGGCGAGGGGAGTTTTAAAAGATTTAGAGCGTAAAAGTGGGCTTGTTGGGTTAGAAAACTGGCAGAAGTATTACGGGTTGATAGCGAAGGGCATTAAAGGTAAGGAAGCCATCACAGGTGAGGGCTGGCTCCTGTGGGATTTGGAGGACTTCGAGAATTTGAATTTCAAGATAAGAAAACTCTGAACGGGTCCACTTCGAACATGAGGAGAAAGGGGTATAAGCTAATTTAGACAATCTCCAGAAATTTGTTGTCTTTTGGATCTCTGCAAAAAGAGTAATACGCTTCCTTGGATTTACATTTCTCTTTTGAAAGCCTCACCCTTCAGGGAAGGAGGTCAGATATGTCGTACAATACGTTAAGAACTATTTAGGATAACATTTTTAGGAGCAAGTTGCTTATTTAAAACAGCAATTGGTATTACAGCGATAATCCCAAGGTGGTACTTTATGAAAAAACTCGATAAGATATTTGAGCCAAAGATTGCACTGCCCTTGATAACATTAATTGCTGTAGTGTTTAGAGTGATTCCATTGAGATACAAGTATCTTTTTGGTTATGATCCCTACTTTCATTTGGCTTACATTGAGGAGAGCTTGAAAGCCGGAGAGTGGATCAATTTTTTGACGATTGCAGGCGGGCCTTGGGGCTTTTTAATTAAAAACTTTCATCCATTGGGATTATGGATGGTTCCTGCTGATGTTTATAAAATTTTGAAGATTTTCGGAGTCTCCCTCTATGATGCGTTCAGAATAACTCCAGTAATTTTTGGAGTTCTAACGATAGTTTTCTTTTATCTGGCTATGCTCAATTTCTATGGGAAAAGAGAGGCTTTCTTTTCAGCATTGTTTTTGTCTATAATGTTTGGACACGTTTTCAGGTCAATGGCAAACTACTATAGGGGAGATAACTACATGCTCTTCTGGTATTCAGTTGCTTTATTTGGAGTTTCTTTGGCAATAAAGTATGCGAACATAGAAGGGTGGAGATATAAGAGATTTGCTTTTTACTTGATTCCCACTTTTGCTAGTGGCTTGGCTGCAATATTCTGGCAGGCGTATTATCCAATTTTTGTGTTTCTTCTTGGAAACGCTGTTCTTTTGGCTTTTGGGGCTTTTATTCTGGGAAAGGATAAATATTTGCTTGACTCTGCAGTTTTGACCCTTTCAACGGCTTTTGGAGCTCTTCTAGCCAATTATTTGGGTGGATATTTTGGATATGGAATGCTTGGGGGAAATAGATGGCTGGCTAAAAAAACTGCAGAAAACCTTGGAATAGAATTGGGTGCAATTAAAGATGTTTATCTTGCAGTTCATCTTAAATACCTTGTTCCTTTAGCTCTTGCTGGAATTTTTGCATTGTTTTCGCTTTCAAGAATTGTAAAGGAGAAAAAGCAGAGGGCTCTGATAGTGATCATACTTTCGATCATTGGAGTCTTTGTGCTCTTCATGAGGTTTGAGGCGCTTAAAGAGCTCTCCTCCGGATTTGGAATTCTTAGAGAAGCACCTATTCTTGAGACTCAGCATTCAACATTTAGCGACCTTTGGGCAGCTTATAATATTTTGGTGTTTTTGTGTCCGTTGTTTGTCCTCCGCTTTATTCCAAAGAGAGTTAAGCTTTCTGATTTTGTTCTCTTGGGTGTCATTGCTCCAAGCCTCTATATGTTGTATACTTGGACAAGGTTTTTGTTCATAGGCTCCCTTGCTATAGCAGCTATGGCCGGGCTTGGGTTGATTTCTCTTCATGATAATCTTTATCCCATATTAAAGTCAAAATTAGATGATAGGAAGGTATTAGCCCTTTCATTATCTCTGCTTGTTGTGGTACCTATAATAAGTGCTGGTTTGGGATTTGAGAGAGTTTACGCGGAAAAGCCGCTGATAAATGACCACTGGGTTCAGGCTTTAACTTGGCTGAAGGACAACTCTAATGAAAATGATGTTGTTTTAGCCTGGTGGGATTATGGACACTGGGTAACTTATTATGCAAGAAGGTCTCCCATTGCTCAAGGAGGGCCAAGCAAATGGGTTGCTTTGTATTATCTTGGGAAAGTTAATGCAAATCAATTGATGGCTCGTGGAGTTGACTATGTTATTGTATCCTACGACACTGCCATTAAGTTCGGGGCAATTTTGGATACGGCTAATGTTTTAAAAGAAGGTCATTTCCTTATGATTTTACCGTTGGTTTCAAAAGTTGGAGCGTTGATATTCCAGCAAGGGCAGTATACCATAACAGCAAGGCCTGGAAAAGAGTGGAGCATATTAATTAACACTGGAACTGCAGTGTTTTCTCCTAAAGAGGCTTTCTTGGAGTATAGGGGTAGTATTACAAAGCTCAATACCACAGCAAAAAACACTGCTGATGCCTATGTTTATTTGAATTTGAACTATGGCTATGCCGTCTTAATGAGCGAAAAAACATTCAACACTACTTTAGCCAAGCTTATGTTCACAAATGAATATTCAGGAGATTACCAGCTGGTATATTCTGATGGCGGCTATATCAAGGTATTCAAGTTCAAGCATCCTAATGTTGCAGTTGAGCAGACGGAGAATGAGATAATATTCAAGTTTGAAAACGCCATTGGAACTGGTTTAGGTGTTTTTGGATATTTAGAGAATGGAACAAAAGTCTTTGAAAAATGGTATCCAGTAAAAGGTAAGACAGAGTTCATACTGCCGAAGGATCAAGTTAATGGAACTGTGATAAGGTATGCCTACGCTGAAGGAAAGAAAATTGTTGATAGAGGAGTGTTTAGAAAAGAGTGAAGCTTTTAATGTTTTGTTAAAAATATAATACGGTGGGTTAGAGATGAAGGCGTTAATCCTTTCGGGTGGTCATGGGACCAGACTTAGACCTTTAACATATTCCCAGCAGAAACAATTAATTCCAGTTGCAAACAAACCGGTTTTGTTTTATGCAATTGAAGACGTTATTGAGGCAGGAATCCACGACATTGGGATTATTGTTGGGCCAAACGCTGAGCAGGTTAAGAAGACTGTTATGAGTGTTGACTGGGACGCTAACATTGAATTCATTTATCAAGGAGATCCCCTTGGATTAGCTCATGCAATAAAAGTTGCAAGGGATTATCTGGGTGACGATGATTTTGTGATGTATCTTGGCGACAACATTCTCAGGGAAGGTATTGTAAGGCATTTAGAGCACTTTAAGAAAGGAAACTTTGATGCAAGCATTTTGCTCTGTGAGGTTGATAATCCCCAGAGATTTGGAGTGGCTGAGCTGAGTGAAGATGGAAAGACAATAAAACGCTTGATTGAAAAGCCAAAAGTTCCACCAAGTAATTTGGCTTTGGTGGGGATATATTTCTTCAAACCAATTATTCATGAAGCAGTGAAGCATTTAAAGCCATCTTGGCGTGGAGAGCTTGAAATCACTGATGCAATTCAGTGGCTTATTGATCACGGCTATAAAGTTGGCTGGACAAAGGTCACCGGCTGGTGGAAAGATACAGGAAAGCCAGAGGACATCTTAGATGCAAACAGATTGATTTTGGACGACATTGAGAGGGACATAAGAGTAGAAACCAAAGCAAAAATTATTGGAAGAGTAGTCATTGAGGAAGGAACTGAAATTGATGAAAATACTGTCATCAAAGGCCCAGCAATAATTGGAAAGAACTGTAAGATTAGAAATGCCTACATTGGGCCCTACACGAGCATTGGAAATAACTGTGTTATTGAAAATACTGAGATTGAAGATTCAGTAATCTTAGAAGGAAGTGAAATTAGATGTGGTGGTAGAATAGTTGAAAGCTTAATCGGGAGAAATGTGAAGATTTTAGAGCAGAACAATCACCCAATTGGAAGAAGATTAATAATTGGAGACAATTCACAATTGACGCTTTGAGGTGAAAGCATGAAAATATTAGTAACTGGTGGTGCAGGATTCATTGGGAGCAATTTCATACATTACATTTTAGAAAAGCACAAAGACTGGGAAGTGATAAATCTAGATAAGCTTGGCTACGGTTCAAACTTGGCAAATTTGAAAGATATCGAAGACGATGAAAGGTATACATTCATTAAAGGAGATATAAACGATTTTGAGCTTGTTAAAGGGCTTATAAAGAAGGTTGACGCTGTTGTGAACTTCGCAGCCGAATCACATGTCGACAGGAGCATTTCAAACCCATATGCATTTATTGAGAGCAACGTTCTTGGTGTGTACACCATTCTGGAAGCCATAAGGAAAGAAAATCCAGAGATAAAAGCCGTTTTTGTCTCGACAGACGAAGTCTACGGAGATATAGAGGAAGGTTCCTTCACTGAAGAGGATAGATTAATGCCTTCTTCACCATATTCGGCAAGCAAAGCTGCAGGTGATATGTTAGTTTTGGGCTACGCAAGGACTTACAATCTGAATGCTTCAATAACGAGATGCACCAACAACTACGGCCCTTATCAGTTCCCTGAAAAACTCATTCCAAAGACTATAATAAGGGCGAGTATGAATCTCAAGGTTCCCATCTATGGCACAGGCCAAAACGTTAGGGACTGGCTCTACGTTCTGGATCACTGCGAGGCAGTTGAGCTCGTCTTGGAGAAAGGTGAAAAGAGAGAAGTTTACAACATTTCAGCTGGAGAAGAGAAGACCAACCTTGAGGTCGTGAAAACCATCTTAAGGCTTATGGGCAAGGATGAGGATTTAATTGAGTTCGTTGAAGACAGACCCGGCCACGATATACGCTATAGCCTTGATTCAACTAAGATTAGGGAACAGCTTGGCTGGAAACCAAAGCACAAGTTCAGGGAAGGAATCAAAAAGACTGTTGAGTGGTATCTCAGCAATGAGTGGTGGTGGAAGCCTTTAGTTAATGAAAAAGTTCTCCATCCAACGCCGTGGAAGCTGAGGTGGTAATTGAGAAATTTAAATGTAAGATCTTAACTAAGATATGTACGGTGAGAGAAGTGCTCATCATTGTTGAGGCTGTTTATGAAAATGGCGTCTTTAAGCCTCTAAAAAAAGTAAAGCTAAAAGATGGCCAAAAAGTCAAAATTAGAATTGAGTTAGATGTATCTAAGTATTATGGAGCATTCGGAAAAGCTTCTGTAAAAGAATTAAAAGAACTAGAAGATGAGGCCCAAATACAATCTAAGCCTTAAATCTAAGCTCCATGAAATGGTAGACATTGAAAAAGGGGAGGAAAACGAACAGAAAGAAAATAAAAGAGTGCATTGAAGCCGTTAAAGCAGTGGAGAAGTTAAATAAGCTCCTTAATGCGGTAGATTTAGATGAAGTCAAAAAGGAAGCCGAAGGATTTAGGAAAAAGTTCAAGCTCAGAGATTTTTGCTTGTTGACACTTTAGTCTTGATTATCCATTGAAGTTAAGAAGTTGGTGATAAAAATGCCATTCGAGTTCAAAAGGTTGGAAATTCCAGATGTGATTTTAATTAAGCCTAGGGTCTTTGAGGATGAGAGAGGCTTCTTTATGGAGACTTACAAAAAGCCTGACTTTGAAAAAGCTGGAATAAAGGGAGAATTTGTTCAGGATAACCACTCAAAGTCTAAGTATGGTGTTCTTAGAGGTTTGCACTTTCAGAAGGAGCCTTATGCTCAGGCAAAGATTGTTCGCTGTATAAGGGGAGTTATCTATGATGTTGCCGTCGATTTAAGGAAAAATTCACCAACCTTTGGGAAATATGTTGGCGTTATTCTTTCAGAGTTCAATAAATACCAGCTTTACATTCCTAGGGGCTTTGCTCACGGGTTTGTTGTGCTAAGTGATGTTGCCGAAGTGGTTTATAAGGTGGATAACGTTTATGCTCCAGATTATGAAGGGGGCTTAATCTGGAATGATCCCGATGTGAATATTCACTGGCCAGTTGAAAATCCAATAGTTTCCCCGAAAGACCAGAGATGGCCAACTTTGAGGGAGTTAATTGAGAGGGATGAGCTGTTTTAGGTGACTCAAAATATTTATATATTTGTAATACGATAGTGTATTCGGGTGTCGTATATGGAAGTTGTCAGCTTTAGGATTCCTCATGAGCTTAAGAAGAAGATGAAAGATGTTGACATTAATTGGAGTGAGGAAATTAGGAAATTTATTGAAGCCAAAGTTAGGGAATACAGGAAAAAGAAGGCCTTGGAGGAAATTGACATGATGCTTGCAAACTTACCAAAAACCGAAAAGGGAACTGCGAGAAAGTACGTGAGGGAGGACCGTGATAGTAATTGATGCATCCTCTCTCGCTAAATATATCCTAAGAGAAGAGAACTGGAAAAGGGTTAGAGAATACCTACTGGATGATTCATATTCTCTAACATTGGCTTTAGCTGAAGTCTCAAACGCCATCTGGAAGCATCATGTGCTGTACAAGGTAATATCGAACAAAGAAGTTGGAATAATGTTTGAAGCCTTGAAAAAGCTCAAAGAGGATGTTGTAATTTTTGAGCCATTTGAAGATTACCTTGGAGATGCCGTGAAGATAGCAATTGGTGGGAAGATTCCAATTTATGATGCGCTCTATTTAGCTCAGGCAAAGAAATATGGCAGTCTTTTAACAAGTGATGAAAAACAGTGGAAAATTGCAAAAAAGCTTGGAATCAAAGCAGAATATGTAGAATAGCAGTATCTTGTGGTTAAGGGATAATTGGGAAATGGTGGAGAAACTCTCTCATAAACTCATAAAACTTTTTATCTCCTCAGATGTTAATACTTGTGGAGGTGAGAGTATGGGTAAGGTCGTAATTACTCTCAACGTTCCGGATGGTATGGAGGATGTTGTTAAGTCCTTCCTTGAGAGAGAGGCAAGGTTAATTATGAAAAGGCTTTCAAGGGCTGATTTTAGGAGTACATTTGGGATTTTAAAGGGAAAAAGGAAAAGCGTTGATGAAATTGAGGCTGATATTTATGACGAGTGGGAAGTTTAGGTTCTTCATTGACAGCAATGTTATACTGAATTATTTTTATGGAGATGAGAACGCGAGAGAAATAATAGAGATTGCAGAAAATGCTGGTGAGATTTTCATAAATGGAATTGTTTTAACTGAAGTTTCAATAAGATATTTGAAGGATGAAACTGGTGAGAAAAGCTACACTTTGAAGCACAAACCGGAACTCGTTAAAAACGTTGATAAAAGCCCGCTTTATGCAGTTCTCGGCAAGTTTTTGTATCTTCCAGATAATGTGCTTATTGGAGAAGATGCAGTGACATTAATGGATATTTACGGTATTCTGCCCAACGATGCTATAATTTTAGCTACCTGCAAGTTTTATGGGATTAAGTATTTGATATCATTTGACAGTGACTTTAGAGATGCGTGTAGAAGGGAAGGAATTATACTAATTGAAAGCAAAGAAAAGCTGGATGAAATTATCAAATCTGGTGACTCAAAATGAAAGTTGCAGTAATTGGGGCAAACGGCCAGTTGGGAACGGATTTAGTTGAAGTCTTTGGGGAAGAAGCAATTCCTTTGACTCATAAAGATTTAGATGTTACAGACTTTGAGAGCTTAAGGATTTTGAAAGAGCTTAAGCCCGATGTTATAATTAATACCGCTGCGTATGTTAGGGTTGACGATGCCGAACTTTATCCAGAGAAAGCGTTTCAAGTTAATGCAATTGGAGCTTTAAACGTTGCAAAAATTGCTAATGAAATTGATGCTGTTAATGTTTACATCAGCACAGATTACGTTTTTGACGGAACTAAGGGAGAGCCTTATACTGAGGAAGATGTTCCAAATCCGCTGAATGTTTATGGGCTCAGCAAATATGTCGGGGAAATCTTTACGAGGAATTATTCTAAAAAGTACTATATCATCAGGGTTGCCAGTCTTTATGGAAAAGCCGGAGCGAGCGGGAAAGGAGGAAACTTTGTCGAGTGGGTCATCGAGAAGGCGAAGCGCGGAGAAGAGCTTAAAATTGTGGATGATCAATTTATGAGCCCAACTTATACTAAGGATGTTGCCAGAACATTGAAGAAGTTCTTGGAGCTTAAGCCAGAGTTTGGAGTCTATCACATGGCCAATGAAGGCTACTGCTCTTGGTATGAATTTACAAGAGCAATATTTGAGATTTTAGGATGGGAGGTTGAAGTGAAGCCAATAAAATCAAGTGAGCTGAAGAGACTGGCAAAGAGGCCGAGGTTTTCAGCATTGAAGAATGAAAAGCTGGAAAAAATTGGGCTCAAAATGAAACGTTGGGAGGGGGCTTTAGAAGAGTATTTAGAGGAGAAAGGATATCTCTAGATGTCTTTGGACGAAATGATCTGCCCCTTAAACCCCGTTTTTATTTCTTTATCTCGGTGCTTCGCGCTGCACGTATTATATGGATGCTGTGAGATGCGTGAGGTCTTTAACTTTGGAGGAAGAAAGTTTGACATTTTTATTTTGAAAGCCTCACTCTTCAGGAGCAGACCAGAGCGACATCTCCTCAATTGATATTGATTTTCTTGCAAGAGCTGAAAGCTTTGAGGAGAAACTCTTTGAGAGACGGCTGAAGGAGCTTGAGGAAATTATTAACGGCTGAATAAGTTAAATGTGAAGCCTATGAATGGAGCAAGTTAGCTCCCACAATGCTTATTAATATGGTTGCATTATCCTAACATGGTGATATTATTATGAGCATGGAAGTCAAGCGGATTGATAGTCAGGGTAGAATTGTTTTACCAAAAGAGTGGCGGAAAAGGTGGGGTAATGAGGTAATTCTAATTGAATTCGAGGATAGGATAGAGATTTTACCAAGGAGGAGGCCAAAACTTTCAGAGTTCTTCGATATAATCGAAGTGGAAAATATTGGGAAAGATGTTGAAAAAGAACTTTTGAAAGAACTTGCGGGGGGCTATGAATGAGATTCATTGACAGCAATGTTTTTCTTTATGCAATGATAAAGCCAAAAGGGAACACAAGTAAGGACATTCTTAACAAGAAAGAAAAAGCCAAAAAGATCCTTCTAAGGGTCGAAGATGGAGAGGATGTTGTGACAACATTGATACACTTAGGTGAGATTGCAAACATCCTGGAGGCAAAGGTAAATCTCACAACTGCGGTAAGATTTCTAGAAAACCTACTCCTCGCTGAAAATGTTAAAATTCTCCCTGTATCTGTGGAGGAATATTTGAAAGCAGTTCTGTTTTCTAAAGAAAAAGGAATAAGTGTAAATGACGCCCTAGCTTATCTCAAAATGAAAGAACTCAACATTAAAGAAATATACACGTTTGACAGACATTTTCAGAACTTAAACGTTGAGGTGATCCAAGAGTAGAAGAGATTTAAGCGAGCTTGTTGAGAAGGGTATTTTGATGAGAGTTGGAAAAGGCAAAAGAGGAGTAAAATGTGTGATTCAAATGATGCAAAAATGAAGCAAGAATGATGCAAAAGATGCAAAAAAGGTGAACCTTATGAGTGAAGCAAGTCAAGCTCCGCAAAATCTGTCCAGAAAACCAAAAGTGTTATATATAATACTTTCTAATTTTTAGACATGAAAGCCCTATCGAAAATGGAGGTTAGAGTACTTTTGAAACTTAGGGGGGAAAGGAGCGTAAGTGAGCTGGCTGATGAACTGGGATTGTCACTCTCTCGAACCTCGGCACTTGTAGCATCCCTTGAAAGAAAGGGTTTGATAAAGACTGAAAAAAGAGGCAGGCATAGAATAGTATCGTTAAGTGATGCAAAAGCCGCAGAGCTTTTTAAAAGATTAGTTTCCAAGTTCGGTCATATGCATCTTGAGGAAATCCTGAGCGGGAAGAATCTCCCCCTTCTTGCAGTTCTCACAACTGCCCCTTTAAGTGCCCATGAGCTCTGCATAAAGAGCAACCTTTCAAGAAGCACTTTCCACCACGTAATTAACAAGCTCTCTAATTACGGTATCATTGGGAAGAAAGATGAAAAGTATTTTCTAGTGGAGAGATATGGCCTGTTCCATGAGTTTGCGGAGGAATTTTATGAGTTGCAAAATTCTATCAAGGCAAGGGAGTTCTCTGAGGATTCCGCTGTAGTGTGGAGCGGAGTTGGGGAGTTCATTCTATCAACGGAAGAGTACAGGGGGAAAGATGTTGGTAACTTTCATCTAACTGGGGTTGAGAGGTTCAGCGATTTTGGGATGGAGCTTATTGGAACTGGGCGATACCACTACTATTATTCTGATAAGGCAAAGGAGCTTTCCTTGGAAGATGTTATTGTGCATGCGTTGCTAATTGATTTCAGCCCAAGAACAATTTTGTATTCAATCGTCCTCTTGCTAGCGTATAGGGATAAAATAAATCAAAAGAAGCTTTTTAATCTTGGTAGAAAATACGATGTCAGCGTGAGCGAATTGTTGAAATACCTCAAGGGCAAAGAGGTTGAAAGATACCCCCATCCCTCTATGGAGGAAGTGAAAGAAATCTTCAAAATGTACTTTGGTGAAGGGAAGTGGGTGCAGTAACCAGGGAAATGATAATAGCTGAATTTCACCTGCTGGAGGAGAAGGCAAAGCTGCTTAACCTTGAACCAATAAGAGTTTATCTTATCGGCGGTGGAAATCTGGCTCTCAGAGGGCTTAAAAGTGCGACAAAGGATATTGACCTCGTGGTAACAAACAGGGGCTGTTTCATAGATAGCAACAAACGAAACATTTAAATACTTTCCACACATAATCATAATTAGGGAAGTGATGATGAGGCTTTATAGGACTGGTGAAGTTGCGAAGAGGCTTGGAGTTTCAACAATGACAATACGGCGTTGGATTAAAGCGGGGAAAATAAAGGCATACCAAATTGGGAAAGAGTTTAGAATTCCAGAAAGTGAAGTCCTGAGGCTCCTCGAAGGTAAACTCCCCGACAAGGTCGTCATCTACGCTAGAGTCTCAAGCAGAGACCAGAAAGAAGACCTTGAGAGACAAGTAGAATACCTCAAAAACTACTGCTCCACCAAAGGCTACCAAGTGGTGAAAATCCTCACGGACATATCTTCCGGCTTGAATGAAAACAGAAAAGGCTTGAAACAGCTCTTCAAACTCGTGGAGAGTGGAGAGATAACCAAAGTGATAATAACCTATAGGGACAGGCTCACCCGCTTTGGATTCAAATACCTCGAACAATACTTCAACTCTCATGGTGTTGAGATTGAAGTAATCTTTGATGATGAGGAGAAGACACCAGAGAAAGAGCTGGTTGAAGACCTTTTGGCCATTGTTACTTCCTTCGCCGGAAAGCTCTATGGTATGCGTTCTCATAAGAAAAAACGCCTCGTTGAGGCGGTAAAGAATGCCCTTCGAGACGATTAAACTGACCGCCAAGTTCAAACTCAAGGAAATACCTAATGGGTTAGATGGCCTCTTCCTCACTTATCGTGAGATTGTGAATTTTCTAATCTCTTACGCTTTTGAGAACAACGTTACAAGCTTTAAACGGCTTAAAAAAGAGACTTACAAAAGCCTTCGCAGGGAATATTCAGAACTACCAAGCCACTACCTTTACACGGCTTGTCAAATGGCCACGTCAATTTACAAGAGTTATCGGAAGAGAAGGCGGAAGGGAAAAGCCATGGGGGAGCCATTGTTCAAGAAGGATGTGATAATGCTTGATGACCATCTCTTCAAACTCGACCTTGAAAATAGAGTAATCAAAATCTCCACTCCAAAGGGTAGGCTTGTGCTAGAGTTCTATCCTTCAAAGCACCACGAGAAGTTTAGAGATTGGAGGGTTGGGCAGGCTTGGCTAGTCAAAAACTCGAAAGGTGTTTTCATCAACGTAGTCTTTTCCAAAGAGATTGAAATTGGAGAGCCTAAAGCCTTCATTGGTATTGATTTGAACGAAAATAATGTTACGCTCAGCCTTCCAAATGGGGAATTTGTTCAAATAATAACTCACGAGAAGGAAATTAGGACAGGTTATTTTGTAAAGAGAAGGAAGATTCAGAAGAAGTTGAGGGCTGGAAAGAAGAGAAAAGAGCTTTTGGAGAAGTATGGCGAGAGGGAGAGAAACAGGCTGAACGACCTTTACCACAAATTAGCCAACAAAATCGTCGAGTTGGCGGAGAAGTATGGTGGTATTGCTCTGGAAGATTTAACTGAAATCAGGGATTCAATAAGGTATTCGGCTGAAATGAATGGTCGTTTGCACCGCTGGAGTTTTCGCAAACTCCAGTCAATTATCGAATACAAGGCTAAACTAAAAGGAATAAAAGTTGTTTTTGTTAATCCTGCTTACACTTCCTCCCTGTGCCCGGTATGTGGGGGTAAGTTAAGCCCGAATGGGGGCAGGGTTTTGAATTGTTCAAACTGTGGTTTTGAAGCCGACCGTGATGTGGTTGGAAGTTGGAATATTCGTTTGAAAGCCTTGAAGATGTGGGGAGTTTCCGTTCCCCCCGAAAGCCCCACGATGAAGATGGGAGTGGGGAAGGTTAGCCGTAACGACATTTACAAACTTTACGCAAGTTACGGCTAACCAGAACGGCAATCTTCTCTTCTGGAGGCTCTTCTGGAAACTCCTGTACCAGAACTTCCAGTCTACTTGAGGCAGTATCGTTCTCAATGGGACTACGATCTGGGGATGAGTGCTAGGTATATTCATCCCTTACATGGGTTCAACCTTGATGTTTTTGTCAGGAGAGTTCTCAACAAGCTGCACCTATCCGGAGACATGGTTTCAAGGGCTTGAAGTTCCTGAAGGTTTTGAATCTCACGAGTTCTTTGAAGTTTATCTTGTTTCAAAAGAGGATATTTTCCTGTTTAAAAGTGTGACTTCGATGGAAAGGGTGAGGGACATTGAGGATTTGATTGCACTTGTTGAAACCGGGCTGGACTATGAGATAGTCATTCAGGAGATTGAAAACCAGCTTTCCATGGATGAATCACTTAAGCATATAATTCCGTTAATGATACACCGTGTTGACCTTTTAATGCAACAGATTGGAGCTGTAAAAGGACTTATGCATCTCAAAGAATATTTGAGGGAGATATGTGGTGAACTTTATGAGTGAGGCGAGCCAGGCTTTACAGAGGATTGCTAGAGGAACGGGATGGTTTTGCCTGTTATACTGAAAAAAACTTATTAACTGATCACTCCATCAAAATGTTAGGTGAACTGTATGAATGTTAATGACCTGATTAGGGAAGGTGAGAGCGAGACTCTGGAGTTTAAACGAGAACTGAATGATTCTGTGTATAAGACGCTGTCGGCATTTGCTAATACTGCTGGAGGAATTCTGCTCCTCGGTGTTAGCAATGATGGTAAAGTTTTTGGTTTTTCTGGAGACTTGGACAGCTTAGCTAGGTCAATAAGGCACAATCTTGGAATAAATCCCTCCATAAAGGTTGAAGAGATTGATGGAAAGAACGTTGTTACCATTGAAGTTTCTAAATCACCCGTCCCAATTTCATTTAAGGGAAGGTATTATAAAAGGGTTGGAGCTCAGACCGTTGAGATGGGCTGGGAGGATTTGCAGGGATTCTTTCTTCAGAAATCTGGAGTTACGTGGGATTCTCTGCCATCTCCTGCGACGCTGGAAGATTTAGACGAGGAAACTATCAGAAAGTTTGTTCATATGGCTAGAAATAGGTTGCCATACATCAATGAAAACGAGGACGTTGAGTCAATTCTCGATAAGCTGGGGCTTTTGGAAGATGGGAAGATAACCAACGCTGCGCTACTGCTCTTCGGAAAAGAGCCGCAGAGGTATTATATCCAAGCTAAGGTCAGAATAGGGCGCTTTAAGGATCCGGTAACAATTATAGATGATAAGGAGATTGAGGGGAATCTCTTTACCCAGGTTGAAGAAGCAATGAAGATTATAATGGGCCATATTGGAGTCAGGTATGAGTTTGAGGGGGAGCTGAGGAGAAAGGAAATTTGGGATTATCCTTTGGATGCCCTCAGGGAGGCCATAATAAACGCCCTGATTCACAGGGACTACACCGACCCGAGCAACGTGCAGATTAAAATCTTTGATGACTTCATCTGGATCTGGAATCCCGGGGAACTGCCTCCTGGAATTGTTATTGAAGATTTAAAAAAGGAAACACATCCTTCCAAGCTGAGAAACCCCAAAATTGCTCAGGTTTTCTACTATGCCGGACTGATCGAGAGGTGGGGGACGGGGACGTTTAAGATAGTTCGCCTCTGTTTGCAGAACGGCCTGCCTGAGCCTGAGTTTAGTGAAGAGGCTGGAGGTTTCGTTGTCCTTTTGAGGAAGGACATTTATACTGAAGATTACCTGAGAAAGCTGGGTTTGAATGACAGACAAATTAAAGCAGTGCTCTATGTGAAGGAGAAGGGGAGGATTACAAATAAGGAGTACCAGGAGTTGTTTGGAGTATCAGAGGCTACGGCTACTAGGGATTTAAAAGAACTGGTTAAAAGAGGAATATTTGAAAAAATCGGAGTGACTGGAAAGGGTACTTATTACAAATTAAAGTCCTCAAAGCCATCATAATGCCATCACAAAGCCATCATAGTTGAAGGTGAAATCCATGAGCGAAGCAAGCCAGGCACTGCAGAAGATTGCAAGAGGAACGGGGATTGTCTTTGCTGGAACAATTATTTCAATGCTCTTTGGGTTTTTAAGCAGGACAATTATAGCCAGGTATTTTACGACTTCCGAATATGGTGTGTTTAATCTGGCCTTAACTGTTTTGAACATTGCTCTTGTAGTAGTCACATTGGGGTTTCCGAATTCTCTTCCTAGAGAAATCGCCTTTTATAAAGAAAGAGAGCCTTCGAGAGTTAGGGATCTGATTTCAACGGCTTTGATAATTGTGGCATTGAACAGTTTAATTTGGACAATAGTTTTAATTCTTGAAGCAGAGAACATTTCCCAAGTTTTCAATGAAGAAAGATTAGTTTACGCTCTAAAAATAGTGGCTTTTGCACTGCCGTTTTCTGCTTTGACTGGAATGATAATTTCTATTTCGAGAGGATTTCGGAGGGTTAGAGAACAAGTGTATTTCCAAAACATAGTTTATCCTATATTGTGGTTAATACTCGTTTTATCTTTGGTCATCTTTAACCTTCCGTTTGCTTCTATATTTTATGTTTATCTCCTTGCTCAATCTCTGAAATTTTTTGCTTTATTCTTCGAAGTTTACAGAATTAAACTCTTTGAGCTTAAGTTTTCTTTTGATTTAAAGCTTGGAAAAGAATTAATTATCTTTTCTCTCCCGCTCATGTTTGTTGGGATACTGAATTTTTTAATGACATGGACGGATACGCTGATGCTTGGTTATTATAAATCTTCCAAAGTAGTCGGCCTTTACAATGCTGCTTCTCCTTTAGCAAGACTAATACCCATATTCTTAAATTCAGCTGCGTTTCTTTATCCCCCTATTGTATCCCAGCTTTATGCTCAGGGCAAGATAAATGAAATGAAAAGGACTTATCAAATTCTCACTAAGTGGATATTTTTATTAACGCTCCCAATCTTCAGCGTGATGTTTCTCTTCCCCGAGGCTACTATATTATTCATTTTTGGAGAAAAATATGTTTCAGCGGCTCCAGCGCTTCAAATTTTGGCTTTGGGCTTTATGTTCCACACTTTTTTAGGATTGAATGGGTTGAGCTTAGTTATAATAAAGGAAAGTAACTTTATATTGATTTCAAACTTGATCTCCGCTATCCTTAATGTTATTTTGAATGTCGTATTAATTCCAATCCACGGAATAGAAGGTGCTGCTATTGCCACAGCTGTTTCATACTTTGTTGCCAACGTTTTGAATTCTTGGAGACTCTATCAAAAAACAAGGATTCACCCCTTCAGCTGGAACTACGTAAAACCCTTGGTTATCAGCTTTTCTTTCTTACTTTTCCTGCAGAGTTTAAAGTTAAGAATTACAAGTATTTGGTACGCGATGCTAATATTAGCTGTCTTCCTTTTAGTTTGCTTCTTTTTAGTACTTTTGAGTAAGAGCATTGATAAAGAGGATATTGAGCTGTTTTTAGCGATAGAAAAGAAATTGGGGATTGAGATAAGAATAATAAAGAAAATCTTAAGGCGGTTTGTTTAGATTTTGCCTTTTAGTTTTAAGTTTTTAATGGCTTTTTTGAGCTTTTCATCGTCCCATGTACTTTTAGCAAACTTCATGTAATCTTTAATCGTCTTCAACAGACTTCCGGAGATATTATCAAATTTAGAAGCTATATTCATTTTTTCTTGAGGATCTCGTGAAGTATCATACAATTCGATGGACTTTGTTTTGTGATAGTAGTGAAGCTTCCATTTTCCTTTTAGAATTGACACTCTCCATTCATCTAAGCTGATTTTATCAGATATTGAAGTATTAGCTACCTCACTGATAACAACTTTTTCTTTCATTTTAGAATCGATCTTATTTTGATCAAAAAGAGGATTCCCTAACCATTTTGGGCTAATAGGACATCCCAAGGCTTTGGATATAGTGGGTACAATATCTAATTGATCAACAACTTTTCTACATTTCTGCTTTTTCAAGGAAGGGTTACTTATAATCAGTGGAATGTGGAGAAGTTCATTATATAATTTAGGAGTATGTGCTAGGCCGCCATGTTCCATAAATTCGTCTCCATGGTCAGAAACCAAAATTAGCAACGTATCATCTAATAGATCATTTTTTTTGAGGAAAGAAATGAGGTCACCAATATATTCATCAACCCGTTGAATGCCTTCATCATAAAGGTAAATTAAATCCCTCAGAGTATTTTCATCTACGCTATTAGTTTTATCATATATTACGTCAAGAATCAAGGAATTAAGCTTATGGATTTTGCGATGGAAGACTAGGTTTCTTAGTTTGCTTTTATAAAAATACGGGAAGTGCACATCCATATAATGAATCCACAAAAAGAAACGTTTAGTTTTAGCTTTGAGTAGTTGTTTCTTTGCGATTTCATTTAATGTGGAGCCAACTACATACGGAGAAGGCTCCAAAAGGTGTTTTAGAAATTTTAAACCCCGGGAAATTAGAGTACTGGTATGCTCATCTTGGAATCCATCATAGAAATAGTCAAATCCTCTGTTATACCCATAGTAATGACTTAAATAAGGATTTGATGTGATTCCAATAGTATAAATATTATCAATGCAAGATTTTAGTATGGAAGGTAAGTAAGGCCGGTGTTTAGACATTTTCCCGTATCCACCATACATCATAGGGTATGTCGAAGTTAAAATAGCCTGAAAAGAACTCGGAGTTCCGGGACTATTAGCATAAGCATTCCTGAAGAGGATTCCCTGTGATGCTAGTTCATCTATGTTTGGAGTTTCAATATAATAGCCATAAGGCCTTAAATGATCAGCACGTAGACTGTCAATTGTTATTAGGATTACATTTTTGAACATTTAACCACCCCAACTTTGAATATCAGTATCCTGGACTTTATATTAAACTTTCGCTGCTACAAAAATCATCTGATATCCAAAGAAGTTTATATATCGCCTCGTTAACCTTTGCCATAACTTAGAAGTTAATTTTATCTTGTTTATGGCCCATATTGTTAACCTTAAAACTCTAGGGAAATCTGCAATATTAATATTAAAGTCTACCATTTCTATTTTATATCCGGCTTCTTCAAACATTCTTTTAGCAGTATAGTATGTAAAAAATCTTATGTGACCAAAATCCAATGGTCCGACTTCTGAATATTCAAACTTACCTTTTAGCAAATCAAATCGAATTTTCCAATTTGCAACATTGGGAATGGAAGCTATGAGGTATCCATCATGCTTTAAATATCGCTTCAGTTTAATTATCACATCTTTTGGATTGAACAGATGTTCTAACACATCAGCACAAATAATGACATCAAAATATCTTTCCGGATACGGCAAGTCTATCTCTTCAATGTCCCCGATAATAACATCATCCAGAAGTTTCTTAGCTTCTAATCCTGCTTTCTCTGAAATTTCCACCCCATAGACTTTATGCCCCATTTCTTTTAGTTTAGCACCAAAATATCCAGTAGCACAGCCAACATCTAAGATAGTCAGCGGCTTTTTGTTAAGAGCTTCAATAAACTTCAGGATTTTATAATGGCCAGAATATCTACTAAGATTTAGGGAATATATGAGAGCTTTATCCTCATAGTATATTTTAGTTTTCTTCATAGATTTATCCCCCAAAGGATACTACAATGTTCTCTTTTTAGATGTTACCTCTCGTAGTGTGACATAGAGCAAATTTCTCATAGCAAGTATTTTTGTAAAAAACGGGCCAATACCCAAAGCTTTCGCAAAATTTCTCTTTGCATTATCGAGATTTCCAGAGTTAAGTGCAAACATACCCAATGCTAGATAGTCACGGGACAATCCATATTTAATTATGTCATTTTCTGTCAACTTAAGTGACCTTTGCATACCCTTTGACAAATTCTTAAAGAAACTTAGAGCATAAGCTCTAGCTTTGACAGTCATTGTTTCAAAATATTTCACCGTTGTTTGACCCGCATGTCTTCTCCAATAACCCAAAATCTTGTTAATCGGGTGGAATCTACCAACAGTAGCAAGTTCAAGCCATGTTGGGTAATCTACATAGGGTAGGTTAAGTGGTTGCTTAAATCCTCCAATATTCAGCAATGCTTCTTTGCGTACCATAACAGTCACAGCGGGAATAAAATTCCGCAACAATAATTCTCGAAGAATATCACTTTGAGATCCATGAAGGAGCTTATGGGGTATATCCCATGTGGATAAATAATTTCCAGCATTATTAACAATGCCTGCTTTACCCCAGCTTAAAACTACGTTATTATCCCTAAAAGCCTTAATTTGTTGTTTTAATTTATATGCTGGCCAAAAATCGTCTCCTTCTAAAATTGCAATAAGCTCACCATCAGCAAATTTTAATGCTCGGTTGTATGTTTTTTTCAAATTCCATATGCCCCTATTTCTCTGCCTGAGATAATGTATTCGTTCGTTATTGAACTGTTCGACTATTTCGGGAGTTCTATCTGTTGAACCGTCATCTATGATTATCATCTCCCAATGTGGATATGTCTGAGATAGAACACTCTTGATACATTTGGCAATAAATTTCTCATGGTTATATGTGGGAGTTATAATGCTTACTAAAGGCTTAGTCATACATCACACCATTTCCAAACGTTTTGAAATGATAGCATGATAAATCCTCTCTAACTCCTTAGCCTGCTCTTCAATACTTTTGGGAGGTTTTATGTTTGACTTAAACTTCTCTATTAGCTCGGGATTCTCGATAATTTGCGTAATTTTTTCATACAAGTCTTTTGGGTTATTTGGCTCAAATAATAAACCTGTTTTTCCGCCTTCTACAAACTCTGGGATTGCGCCTAAATCAGAGGCTATAACAGGGGTTTTAGTAGCTCGTGCTTCTGCTAAAACTAAGGGGCAGTTCTCGTATGAAATAGACGGGAATACCAAAATATCAACCTCTGAGAATGGTACTTTTGGATCATCATATTTTCCAAGGAAATATATATTACTCTTTCCTCGTATTTTTGAGAATAGCTTTCTAACATAAGAGGACTTTGGATCATAATTTCCGTAGATCCTTAATTCTGCTTTATCTTCGGGTACTTCCAAGAATGCGTCAATTAAGAGATGAACACCTTTAATAGGGATGACACTTCCAGCAAATCCAAAAATAATTTTGTCAGTATCTTTCTTCTTTTTCTTAAATTTCTTGAACTCACCTAGATTGTATCCATTCTCGGAGTATATTACTTTATCTTCTGGGATTTCATATTTAATGAACATTTCCCTTAGAAATCTTGAGGGGGCTATGATTTTATCTACTTTTAAGA
This sequence comes from Thermococcus sp. LS2, assembly GCF_012027375.1. Classification (NCBI taxonomy): domain Archaea; kingdom Methanobacteriati; phylum Methanobacteriota; class Thermococci; order Thermococcales; family Thermococcaceae; genus Thermococcus; species Thermococcus sp. LS2. The sequence goes on from NZ_SNUI01000004.1 coordinate 108,147, forward strand.
GCAGGAATTTTAGATATTCATTTCTTTTTTCAAATTTTTCTGAGGGGTTAAAGGCTCTTAAGATAAGTTCCAGAGGTTTTCTGGTTAAATGTTTAGGAATATAATATTTCCTCAAAGCTTCAGCAAGAACATTAGATTGCTTTTTAATCCAACATTTACGACATTTGCTTGATTCTGGTCCCTTGCAAATTGTGTGGTCCCATTTAAGTAATTGAATCGTTGGACACATAAACCAATAATCATGTAACGTAAGAATAGTTGGAATGTTAAATTCTTTAGCAACGCCTATTAAAGTTGCTGATAATCCAATTAAATGCTCAAAATGAATGATATCTGGAGTTATTTCCTTCAATAACTCTCTAAATTTTTCTTCGATTTCCTTGTTCATATATGTGTTCTCAAAAAATAGCAAATCCCAAAATCGGCTTATTTTATTTGTAGGTCTATTTGGTATGATTAACTCATGTAGATGTAAGTTCTCTCTTTCAAAAGAATGTATAGTGATTGATTTTTCAGTCTTGTCTCGTGTGGGATAAAAAACATGAACTTCATACCTCTTGGCTAACTCTTTCGATAGATAGTAAGTATATATCTCTGTTCCTGCTCTTTGTTTTGGAGGGAAACCATGAACGACCTGTAAAATTTTCATTTAGACCACCAGTTGACTTAAGCCTAACTCTAATAAAGTTTAAGAGGACACTTTCTTAAAAGGTTTAAGGTGACTGTTTGTGTTCCCTCGAGTTTCCATAATCATCCTTAATTGGAACGGCTGGAGGGATACAATAGAGTGCTTGGAATCACTCTACAGGATTACCTACCTTAATTATGACGTTATCGTTATAGATAATGGTTCAAGGGATAATTCTATCCAAAAAATCAGAGAATATTGTGAAGGAAAAATTAAAGTTAATTCAGAGTTTTTTAAGTATAGTCCATACAATAAGCCTATTAGGGTTTTTGAAATTAGTGAAGACGAAGCAAAACAAGGAAAATTTGACCGATCGCTTTATGAAAAGTTTGAAAAAGTGCTATGCAATTCGCTCCAAAATAGCAAATAAACAAGTCACTACTCCTGAACTTCTCCGGCTTTGTGGTGAGCTAACAATAGCACCTCTATCACGTCTCCAGGTTTTATACCCATAACTTCTCTTAGGGGCTTTGGGATGAATATAGAACCCTGTTCACCAACACGGGCTGTAAAAGTGCCTTCCTTTGGTTTTTTGTCACTTTCATATTTCAGTATCCTGATCTCGACGAAATCACCGTGCTCTATACCGTAGAACTTCCTTGTGCCCGCTGGGATTATTATCCTGCCGATTTTGTGGACAATCACGTGAAACTTTGCCAGAACTTCCATAATTATCCCCTCAACAGCTTATTCATTTTGTTTTTAATATGCTTTTGGGTATCCGAAAACTTTAAATATCATTTTATGAAATTTTACATCAGAAAATGATGTGGTGATTGGAATGCTGAACTTCCATGAGGCTGAGGGAATCCTAGAAAAAATGAAGCTCAGACTCCTCATCCAAGAGAAGGCCAAGATTGTTGAGGCTGATGTACTGGATTCAGTAGCTCTTCTAAGAGATGGGCGTCTCTTAGTCCTTCTGCTCTTTGATAAGAGACCGAAGAAAAGTTACCCTGCTAAGTTTTGTAGCTCTGATGTAGAATTCTGGCTTGTTTGGAGGAGTGAGGAGAAGGTATACGTTCAGAAAGTAGGGGATAAGGATGTTATTCCTCTTGAAGTTGGAGAAGTTGATGCGTTCATAGACTTGATGCTTCAATGAGGTTCTTCACTATTTTTACTAAACTTGTTGCGTAAAGAGATCACGCAACTTGCTGGGGGATAATGCTTTTTAGTAAGAGTTCATCATACTATTGGATGATGAACTCGATACTTGACTTCCGAACATTGCTCAAGATGATATATGTAGGCTTTGGAACTAAGGAGTTCACCTCAAGAGAGTTGAGCGACCTCCTCAGGAGGACAATTAAGCCGTGTGCCCAACTCCATCCAAATCTCTCGAGATTTTATTCGAGAGTTGATAAGAAGCTGATCTCCAACGATCTAAGGAGACTCTACGCTATGGGCTTTCTGAAAAAGAGGAGGGTCAAGCGAAAGGTCAAGACTAAAAGCGGGAAAACCTGCTACAGGGGCTATGAGTATAGGTATTCCCTTTCAAGCCAGGCCCTGAAGTACTTGGAGTATTTAGAGAAGGGCGGGCAGGAAGAAGGGTTTGAAGAACTTGCTGATTTAATTGTGAAAATCATAATAGAAAAGAGGGTTCCCGAGGAGGATCGGGATAGTTGGTGGGAGTTTTATCAAACTCAAGTTAAAGAAAAGAAGGGATTCAGGAGGTTTTCAACTTCTCAAAGGGCTTTTTGGGAGAAGGTGGTAGAAAAAATAGTAGTGGCTTTTAGGGATAAGAGAATTAAGTCGCTTGAAGAGAAAGTTAAGTTACTTGAAAGGGAGAATGAAGAGCTCAGGAAGAAATTGAAAGAGAATGAAAAGTACAAGGAGATTGTTAAAAGAGCTAATAAAGTACTTGAAGAACTCACTTCCATGCTCCCAGAATGAGGAATTCAAATTGAGTAGTGTCCTGTGGTGACTCCAATGAGCGAGGCGAGCCAGGCCCTGCAGAAGATTGTTAAAGGGGCTGGAATTGTGTTTGTTGGAACAGTTATTTCGATGATTCTTCATTTTTTAATTCGGATTATCATTGCGAGATATTATTCAACATCTGAATACGGAATATTTTCTTTGACTTTAACTGTCTTAAATGTTTCTTTATTGATATCCACTCTTGGTTTGCAACATGCTCTTCCGAGAGAAATTGCATTTTATAAACAAAAGCGACAACTATCAAGGGTTAAAGAGATAATAACAGCGGCTCTAACTCTTGGAATAATTTGGAGTGTATTAATTACTGTAATTCTAATTTTTAGTTCTGATAGTATTGCTCAAATATTCCATGAAGAAAGACTTAACTTTACATTAAAATTGGGATCTTTTGCTCTTCCCTTTTTTACCTTAACTTGGATAATAGTGTCAATTTCTCGGGGTTTTGAAAAGGTTGATGAACAATTTTATTTTCAGAATATTATTTACCCTTTAATATTCTTGTTTTTGATTATCATTAGCTTGTTCTTTAAATTTTCTTTGGCGGCAATGCTTGTTTCATACGCCATAGCTCATGTCATAACGTCTCTCACTTTGGCGTTTAGAGCATCCAAGCGTAATATTTTGTACTTTAACCTCTCTTATTTAAACAAAGAAACTGGAAAAGCATTATTCAGGTTTTCAATTCCATTAATGCTCACTGGAATCTTAAACTTTGTAATGAACTGGACCGACACTCTAATGCTTGGATATTATAAATCTTCTGAAATTGTAGGGTTATATAATGTGGCTTCTCCTTTAGCAAAACTGATATTAATATTCTTAAATTCTGTAGCTTTTTTATATGCTCCTGTAGCAACCTCCTTATATTCTAAAGGAAAAGAAGAACTAGAACGAACTTATCAACTACTCACTAAGTGGATTTTCATAATAACTTTGCCAATTTTTGTTATAATGTTTTTATTTTCTGAAACAATAGTAGCTTTTTTCTTTGGAACTAAGTACTTACCTGCGTCTTATGCATTGAGAATTCTATCATTAGGTTTCATGTTTCGTGTTGTTTTGGGATCAAATGATGTCAGTTTAATTATAATTCGTGAAGCACGGCTTAACATGATCGGAGACGTACTTGGCACTATTTTAAATATTATTCTAAATGGCATCTTAATTCCAATCTTTGGGATAACGGGAGCTGCGATAGCTACTGCTTTTTCATATTCCATTGCTAGCATATTTCGCTCAATTTGCCTCTATAAAAAGGCTAAGGTTCAGCCTTTCACTTTACCTTATATAAAGTCTCTTATTATTGGTATCATTCTTATCTTGGGTCTATACCTAAACATAACTCCAAAGATATATCCCATTTCATATATGCTTTTGATTTTGGGAATATTCTTATTATTTTATTCTATCTTAATGTCCTTAAGCAAAAGCTTTGATAAGGAAGAAATAAGAATATTTCTGAGATTAGAGTGAATTAAAGTTGATCTCTGATCTATAAATATGTCATGCCAAAGTGTTTTATTTGAAAATTATTCCAATCCCTCCCCACTCTTGGTTCCAATCTTTCACGATTTCCTGATAAGGATATTTATTTTTTATCTCTTTCCAGAACTTTGGAACTCCTCCAACATTTTCTTGTGGTCCTGGAACTATATCATGAAATGCTATTATCCCACCATCAGCAACCAAGGGTGAATACATTTCGAAATCTGCTTTCACACCTTCGTAACTGTGGTCACCGTCTATAAATAGAAAATCTACTTTTCTCCCGTTTAGGATTTCCTCTATAGTCTCTAATGTTTCAGGATCATGAGAATTAGCTCTGATTAGGTGAATGTCTTGAGTTGGCAATGCAAATGCTTTATAAAGAGGAACTTTCCAGTTCGGATAGCCACCTCCAAACCTCCCGCCCGGCAGATCCACGCTTATTAATGTAGCATCTTCAGGGACTACACGGCTAAATAAAAACAACGTCCCACCGTTTGCGGTTCCAATTTCCAAAACGACTTTTGGTTTTCTTTCCGATAATATTTTCAAAAGCTCTATTATTTCTTCCCTTACTTGCATAGGTCTGATCAATCCATGCAACCAATTGAACGAGAAATCAACAAGCTCTTCAACTGATCTAAATTTTATATTCTTAATTTTCCATATGGCATATGGGATTATAAGCCTATGATACTTTTCCTTTAACTTAAATTTTACGAAATCATGGCTTCTCTTTATGAGTATGAAAAAACCCTCGTTTTTAGCAATTTCTATTGCTCGCATTATCATTTTATTCACCTGCTTTATTTTTAGATAGGGCATTATTAAATGTTACTATTACTATACTTTTAGAATGGGCATAACTGAGAAGTATTTGACTCCTACAACAAGAGGACTTGAAGTTCACCTTTGGAAAGATGAGTACCATGTGGATTGAGCACATTTCCCAACCATCAACGGGGGAGCTTTTACTATCCAAAGTTTGGAGAAATCCCAAAGTCTAGCAAGAGTCTTTGAAGCTCCAATAGAAAGATAGAATAATCGGCTTTGAGGTTAATGAAATCAGAAAGGAAGACAACAGATGAATTGTTTCATATGGTAACAAGAGTTTGAATCTGAGAGATTAATCTCCACCCTCCCCCTTCAAGAGCTCGCTAGTGCTTTAAGAGATGCGCCTGAAGAAGCTGTTGAAGTCGTGAAAAACTTAAAGTACAACTCCTGACGCATAGGGTAAAACTTTCCCTCGAAGTATTCGGCCTATGTTGCTCCACAAGGAAGTTTCAGTCTTAGCAGGGGTTACATATAAAGGGAGATGAAATCAGCAAGACATTGAAAGAACCATTGAGGATTTGCACGAGATTGGCATAATAAACAGAGATGATGTGGTGTTGGTTACATCCTACAGGTTCAAGTACACTTACGTGATTTGTGATGTGGGGGTACAAAGAAAATCTTGATAAAATCTTTAATTGCTTGAAAACACTGGGAATAGATAGCATTGGGAAGTTTGGAAGCTGGGAGTATGCGAACATAGATGCCAGGGTAAAATGGTGGGGAGTTTTAAGTCTCCATGTAGTTGGGTAATGTCGGGATATGCTCTTGTAAAAAGCTTTTAAATATTTCTGCTAAATATCAGTGAGGATGTAAAATGAACTCACCGAGAGTTTCTATAATCATTTTGAACTGGAATGGGTGGAAGGATACGATAGAGTGCTTGGAGTCGCTTTACAGGATTACTTATCCCAGCTATGACGTTATTTTGGTGGATAATGCCTCTCAGGATGATTCTATTCATAAGATTAAAGAGTATGCTGAAGGGAAGATCAAGATTAATTCAAAGTTTTTCAAATATAATCCAAACAATAAGCCGATTAAAGTGTTTGAGGTTAGTGAGGATGAAGCTAGGCAAGGGAAGTTTAACAGATCACTTTATGAGAAGTTTGATGTTGACAGGCGCTTGATTTTAGTTAAGAACAAGGAGAATTATGGATTTGCTGGTGGGAATAATGTTGGAATTAAATTTGCTTTAAGTGTTTTGAACCCTGATTATGTTTTATTATTGAATAACGATACTGTTGTGGATCCAAACTTTTTGAGGGAGCTTGTTAAAGTCGCTGAGAGCGGCAGAAAGATTGGTGTTGTGGGACCTGAGATTTACTATTATACTGACCCTTTTAGGTTGTGGAGTCCATATGGGCTAAAAAAAGAAAAAAATAAAATTACATACAAGAATTTATTTGGAGCCGCACTATTAATAAATGTAGTTCCATTGATGTACACTGGATTATTTGATGAAAACTACTTTCTATATCAAGAAGAAATAGATTTGCTTTATCGCATTACAACTATGGGGTTTAAACTAAGTTATTCTCAAAATGCAAAAGTTTTTCACAAAGAGGCAATATCAAAAGAAAGATCCTATCCTCTTTATTATAAAATAAGGAATAATTATTACTTTTTGAAAAAAAACAATATGGGGTATTTAGAGTTAATAAAATTTTTGGGGGATTTCTTGATAATTGTTACAAAATTTAGTTTAAAGGGTAAACTTAAACACACATATATGGCAATTAATGGGTTAATTGATGGTATAAATGGAAAAATGAAATATACTATTTCTCCTTCCATATCTCAAAAAGACCAACAATAGTTCCATACATCAAAGCTATGCTCCAGACCAAATAATAAGGAATACACTTTATACATTTTCTGCATTTAAATATCTGAAAAATTCCGTAAACCATTATCCCAAAAGGAACAAGCAGTAATTTCCAAGCTTTATGTTTGACCATAGCCCTTGCATTTCCTTTTCCATACCAAATTCTTTGCTTTACAAAATCCTTAAATGATGCTCGATGATAATGAAAAGCCACTTCTTTTGAGACTCCAAATTTATGTTCCTTTCCAACCCTACTCCAAAATTCTGTATCTTCAGCAGCATATTTCATAAATGGATCAAAACGATACTTTAAAACAATATTTCGTTTTACAACACACACAATAGTTCCAATGTACCTCCTCTCTCCGGGTTCGTTAAATTTGGTTTTTAAATGCATATCCTCACAATATTCCCATATCGTTTTGTTTTTTCTTGGATTTATTAATTGTGCGTGTATTGCAACCCAATTATTTTTTTCCATTTCTTCGACCATTCTAATTAGCAGGTTTTCTTTTGGAAGTTCTGTATCTGAGTCTATATATGCAATATACTCCCCTTTAGCTTTTTCAGCCCCAAGCTGTCTTGCATATGCCAGACCTTTTCCATTATCTGAATATATTTTATCTGCATATTTTCTTGCTATTTCAATCGTTCTATCTGTGGAATTTCCATCAACGACTATTATTTCTAAAACTCCTTTTTGCTTTTTTACTGACCTTAGAGCCCTTTCTATTTCTTTCTCTCTATTTTTTACACACATAACAACAGAAATTTGTGTTTTTCTGAAATTCATTGCAATCACTCTTATTTTGTTTTATGTAATCTGTTTATTGCTTGTTTTATTTTTAATTCTTCAGGTTTCTTGAGTTTCTTATCATTTTCATCAACTACAAGCCAAGGAACTTTTATTAAAGGTTCTATCCTGACTCCATTATAATGACCATACACTCTAATTGGAATCAAAGGATGCAATTTTTCTCCAAATGCCTCTCCATGATCTGCAGTGACTACTGTTGTCCCAGGAAGTATATCTATAAGGTTTTCTACGTAATCTAAGGCTAAACTTAAGTTTTCTTTGTAACCTTTTATTACGTCCTCGAAAGATACAACTCCTGCTTTCATAAGAGACCATATGGTCACATCCTGCCAGACACTTTTTCCTTCCAACGTAGCTTTTCTTTGATGTTTTATTCCTGTATCTCCTCTAACTTTTAAGGTTATGAAAGGATAATGTGGTTGCATAAAGTGTATTATAAACCTTTTATCAGGATACCTAACCAAAGCGTCCAATGTGTATTCATACATAGTTGATGGTAGGACTGTATTATACTCTTCATTCCATCCATCCTTCCAGACTGAAATTATCTTATAAAAGTTTCCTTTCAATAAAAGATCAACATATGGGTTTGCAGTAATATAAACTATGTCATCAAATTTTCCATTTCCAAAATTTTCAGTAAGAAATTCAGGTGTTCCAGAACCCCGAGATATCCTATATGTTAATTTGCCCTTCATATTCCTTTTTTCGAATTCTTCCTTGAAACTGTCATATCTACATGCGTCTAGGATAATCAGGTTATCCCATTCCTCTTCCACTACGAACACACCTGTATTTCGTGGGTAAATAATTTTTGCTAAATAATATATGAACACATCTTCCCAAAACTGCTTAGTTCTTAAATTTCTCCAATTTTTTCTAAACCTTATAATCTTTGATTTTATGTCCATAATATCACCCACCATAATATATCTCAAATTTGCTTGGAACATTCATATAATAGTTGTCTGAACAATATATCTTTGAACTTTTAATTTTTATATCTATTATGTTTAAATCTTTTCCAGTAAAGAATTTATAGCCTTCAATCCTTCTTGAAGACAGTATTATAATATTATCTTCGGCATTTTCTAAGTTCAACGAACCTATTGGCAAAATATATTGCCATTTCTTTGTTAAGTATTTAATATCCCATAAAGCATCTGGAATTGTGTAAAATTTTGACTGAATATTTGCCGAGGTATAAAAAATTCCAGTAACTTCATTAGGTTCAACATAATCATAAGTCATATTACCGTATGTGCATAATATACTGAGATACGAGAAAACAAATAACGTTACGATAAGTGCTCTTCTAAATTTTGCATTTTTAAGAGCCAATGTTACAAAAATTACTAAGATATATCTAATTACTCCAAAAAGTCTTGCTGCTATTTCTCCGCTATATGCCCCAACTATTGCCGGCACTGCAAGGCTGTATGAGACCAATAGTAACAATAAAAGTAGCACTAATCTATCGACTTTTCTTGTTTTGAAAAATCTTTTTAAAGACTCAGCGAGTACAATTAGCATTCCAATTAAACTAATTCCAATTACTGAGTACACAAAGTACATTTTTAGCCCCAATACTTTTGCATGTGGAGTTACACCACTTTGAGCAACTGCAGTCCATTTTTCTACAGATTCCGTTGCTTTTGGCAGACATATTAAATCGTTTAACCTCTGTTTAAACAGATTAATCGAACACATATGTCCGAATAACCAGTAGAATTGGAAAATTACAAAAAGCAATAAAAGGAGTACACTTATTTCTTGAAATCTTTTGTTCTTGATAATAAACATTGATAGAATTAAGAAATCTATTATTGTGACCATCCAAAAAATACTTGTCAAAAAATGTGTGAAAACTAAGATTCCTGTCAGTAGCATCAGTATAACCCCAAACTTCAAAAAATTTTCATTTTTTTTCAAGTAGCATATTCTAAACAAAATGTAGATACCAATCATCTCTATTAAGAACGCCAATCCACCCGGAACAAACCAATTAAACCCGTAAAAGCTTATAATAAAAAACATAGTCCCTAAAATTGCATGGCTTGTGTTGTTTGTGAGCCCTCTTATTAATAAATATATTAGTGGAACAATAATTAGATAGCGTAAAACTGGAAGCGTGAGTAAAATATAAACTCCAAGCTTAGTAACTATTTCCAATACTGCTCCTAAAAACATAGCTCCAGGCCAAGTTTGGTAGCATAGGCCTGGGTTTTCTGGATTTATATGACCTGTGTGAATAATATAGTCAATATGACCGTAAACACGGTATACATAAGGAAAGATAGGTAGTTTTGCGAATATCTGAGGAATAAAAAAGATCAGTACTAGGTAGCAGATCCCAATGTAAGCGTACTTATAAGTCTTTCTATTTTGCAATCCAAAAATGATAACTATTAGAAAAATAAATATACTCAATAAACCAGAAATTCCATAAGAATCTATACCACCATATTCTCCAATTTTTAAATCTCCAACTAATAGTGTAAAATTAATTAGGATTATCCCGGTAATGAGAAGGACTTTTATAACTACATTTATATCCCAACCAGACATATTAAATAGACTAATATTTTTAATAATTGTTTTCATAAATTTTCCCTCGTTATCTTTTATCCCCCTATTTATGAATTTTATAGGTTTCCTTTAAAGCTTCAATTATCGCTTTAATTTGTTTTAATCCATCTCTGAAATTTAAAATTAGTATTGAGATTATAAATATACTTAATAATAACCCAAAAGTTGCCCATAAATGTGCTATTTTATTCCCTTTAATATTGGTAATATAGTATGTACTAATGATTAATGCTCTTAATCGTGTCGTGTAATCTATCCTATTTCCTGTTGGTGCTCTTAAGTGAACTAATTTGGTATGAGATGTAATATATATTTTGTATTTCTTTGAAACTCTCGCTGACCATTCTAAATCTTCATTTAGTGCATAGCTATGGAGTTTCTCGAGCTCCTCATTAAACTTAAATTCTTCAAATACCTCTCTTCTTCCGGCGAAGTTATTTCCCTGAATCCATTCTACTTCTATTAATCCACCCCTCTTTTCTATCTTTGAGATTTCTGGGAACTCACTCCGATATCCAGAGGGCAAAATTTTCCCCTTAAATGGAGACTCCCACAGGAATATTGATTTAAGGATATTCCTAGAGGTTTTCAGCAGACGCCAGAAATAAACCTTTTTCGCTTTTTTCTCGAAAACATGAGTTTTATCTGGATGCCTTCTTTTTAACTCTTTTAGTATAATTTTAACGAACTCATCATTCTTATTTTCCCAAATGTACTTGACTTCTCCCTTATTAACAAGCCAAGGAGTTATTAAAACAACAAGATCAAAAGTGTATCCGGTTATTATCTTAACTTCAGGATTAGAGCTGAATATTTTCTCAACGTTTTTGACATAGTCTCTTTCTAATATAACATCATCATCCAAAAATATCAGAACATCTCCCTCGCTCAATGAAATCGCCATATTTCTTGACTTTGAGGTACCTCCGTTGATAAAATCGAACTTTAAATTAAATTTAAACTTTTCCTTATCGAGATTTAAAAGAAAGTTCTTTGTTTCCATATCTTCTACATGCCCGATTACTATAACCTCCTCTGGAATCCTAGTTTGGTTATTTATATTCTCCAATAACTGCCTTAGGTACGGCACCCTGTTTCTTGTGGGGATTATCACTGAAATTTTTAGCTTTTTCATACACTTACCTCTCTAATACCTCTTTTATTCTCTTAGCCATTTCAAAAGATGTAAATTTTCTACTAAATCTCTGTCTTGAGACATGCTCTAATTTTCTTATATATTTCGGATTTTCAATTAGATATTCGATATGTTTCCTCAGTTCTTCAGTATCATAGGGCTTTACTAGTACCACATCTTTAAAATTACCTGCAACATAGTCCAAAATTGCTGGAATAGAAGTTACAATTATAGCTTTACCATTTGCCATGGCATCAAGTAAGACTGTCTGTCCAATTGGATACTGAGTATATCTAAGAGGCAAGACTACAAAGGTAGAACTTCTAAGTAGACTGAGATATTCTTCATATGGTATTTCATAATATATTGTTACATTAGGCAAAGAAGGTATCTCCTGCAAGGATTTATCCCTAAATGGATCTTTTCCCATTACTAATACGGTAGGTATCCTTAAATCCTCAATAGCAGATATTAATGTCCCAAAATCTCGTCCATATCTACCAGCTGAAAATATGTATTTCTTTGTGGTGATCTTGCTAAGCCTTTTTGAATCCTCTTGTACTTGTAATCCCAGAGGGACAAACATTACTCTCTTCTCTGATACTCTCATGACCTGAATCAATTTTCTCTTTTGTATACGGGAGAGGCATATTCTCTTGTCAAGATCTAAAACATGAAATAAAATACGTGCAAAGAAATCTCTAATCCTTAGCGTGCCTATATCAATGGTGATAAGCACAGGTTTGAATCTTCTGTGAGCGAGCTTTTTAATGAATGCGAGAAGAGCTACTGTTAAAAATGATGTGGAAAATATAATGTCATAATTATTCACCCGTGGTAATAGCTTTAGAGTATGCTTAACAATAATAATCGCTCGGTAAGCTAGAGATTTGGACGAAAATGTTAACACATCAATATCAACGTCAAATGAATTAGATAGATATTCAGCCAAATACTCCTGAAATCCTGCATTATTTTCTGAACCTTTTTCTTTGCCTATTATAACTAATAATTTTAACAAGATTTCCCCTCCAACAATTCTCTAAGAATATTTGTAATCCTCTTATTCATAATAACTGAATTTAGATACTTCCTCTTCGGGTTTGATAGAACCTCAGCCAATAATCTTTTAATTTCCTTCTTATCGGTAGCAACTTTAACTAAATCATCTTTTTCAAGCTTCTTTGAAAATACAAGTTGATGATCATTTATGTGTTCTTTAAACCTTTTTAATCTAGGAAAAGCTATTACAAGAGAGCCTAAATTTAACGCTTCTATTAAGCTCATAGCACCTTGAGTTATCACTACTTTAGAAGTTCGTATCAACTCTCTTATTTTTTCATCTTCATCTAGGAATGCAAAGTATTTAGCATTTTTTGGCTTATAAGGTGTATGTCCCAGCTGAATTATAACATCATACGGAATATTTCCAGCAATTTCATCGATTGCTTTAACTAGTCTTTCGAATCCTAAATAATGTGTGCCAGTTATTACAAAAATTTGATTTTTCTTTTCTTTTAAATTAACTTTCTTTTTTATTTTTTTAAATAATCCACCAACATACTTAGCTTTTTTACCATAACGCTGAAGCATTTCTGGCCATAAAACAAAAAAGTAATCTGAAATGGGATAAACAAGCTTGCCAGTTATAGTTGGCTCATTAACCCTAGTGTAGCACTCTATGAAGATTGTTTTTATTCCTAAAATTTTTCCTAAATAGAAAAATGGAATTGCTATTTCAGCTCCATTACTAACCATGACATCTGGTTTCTCTCTTGCTATAACTCTTATTATCTCTGGCAGGTGAGATATCACCCTGAAAGGATTTTCCCCAAAATTCGGAAAGAGGTATTTTCTATAAGGTAAAGCTTTTGTCCTCGGATGATTGTAGGTTATGAAAAACACATCATGGCCTCTAAAAGCATCCATCAGGTAAAGCATTTCGGTTAAGTGGCCGCCATGAGAACAAACTAAAGCTATCTTCATCTCACTATCACCTTGTAATTTATCCAATAAACAAAGTTTGCAATCTTTTTTATGATTTTATCAATAGTATTATAGCTCAATTGTTCTTCCGGAATTTTCCAATCTAAGTTTTTTAGCAGTCTTTTTCTATCATGATTTTTCATGTTCATTTTTTCAACTTTAACACTTAATCCATCCTTTATCGCCTTTAGTTTAAATTTTATTCCATTAACTCCATTGAGAACTGAATATCCCCATGTTAGAATCTCAGTGACTAAAAGAGAAGGTAGAAGTAGGAGATACCATTTCCAGTCTAGATATTTTCTTAAGATTATGTACCTTCCTTTTTCTAGATAATATATCTTTTGTGACAAAACTTTAAGATCGTGGTTGTGATATATGACAGATGTTGGTACATACAATATTTTGAATCCATTAGCATGTGCTCTCCATGAAAATTCAGTATCATCATTATAAAGAAATATATTTTCGTCAAATCTTCCTAGTTTTAAGAAGTCTTCTTTTCTAATAGCAAAGCAACCACCAGAAAACCCAGATACATATTCATATTTGGGATAGTCACTAGGATTTTTATTAAAGCCTCTAGGGAACGTTAATCCTGTAAAATGTGCAATTAATCCACAACCACTTATTTTAAGTCCATCATAAGTTAAAATTTTGGGTGTAGTTATTAAGTTACTTGATTTTTGTAGTGGTGTTATTAATTCCTTAAGCCAGTTGTTTTCAACTTTTGTATCTGGATTTAGGATAACAAGGTACTCTCCTTTTGCATATTTAGCCCCCAAATTGATTCCTCCCCCATAACCAAGATTTTTTGCACTCTTGATTATCTTAATTTGAGGATAATTTTGCTTTAGAAATTCAATTGTTCCATCTACTGATCCATTGTCTACAATAATAACTTCTAATGGATTATTTTGAAGTACACTATCCAAGCAGTCTTTCAGCCATTTTTTGCTATTATATGTAACAATTATAATTGTTGCTTTTTTTGTTATTTCTTGTTTAGTGTAATCCATTACCTCCACCTTTATATTTCTTCAACTAAACGCTCTAATGGAATGTTCTTGAATTTTTTTAAGATACTCTCTATTTTTCCTAGGAATGACGTCCCAGTACCATTATAAGCCTCAAATTTTATCCAAGGTGGTACATTTAGCTTAGGTAAATTATCATAAAACTCCCACGGGTGCACATATGCCACGAATGGCCGTCCCTCTTTTTGCACTTTCCTAATTGCTCTTTCGATAAACCAAAGTGGGTATGTCCTTAAGTAGAATCCTCCACCAACGGGTAAGTTCATGGAGTATTTTCCAAATCTAAATATCCTAACTGCAGTAAGGGGTATCTCCAGAATTTCTCCATTCGGGTCATTTTTTGTTATGTCATCACTAGAAGGAAAATAAGGACCTAAGGGTGCATTTGGTAGGCCGTATAAATTGGTTTTAACTGGAAATATGCTGGAATCATATACGAACGAGTATTTTTCTAATATCTCAAATACCCACTTATTTTTGTTTGTTATTGAAGCATGAGGAGCTCTAAATCCCTTAGGTTTCTCCTTCGTAATCCTGTATATTGCGTTGTTAGTTCGTTTTATCTCGTCCTCGACTTCTTGTCGAGTAAGCCGGTATAATGGCTCATGGGAATAGGCATGGGAGCCTATTTCGTGTCCTTTTTCATAGATCTTTTCAACGATTTCTGGATATTTCTCAGCAACATCCCCAAGAATAAAAAATGTTGTTGTTACATTATATTTTTCAAATAGGGATAAAACAATGTCTACTGTTTTATGGATGAATACTTTTTTGTTTTCTGGCAAGTATTTTTTAAGGAATTCATTGCACCACCAATGCTCTACATCTATTGTTAATGCGTTGTATATCATATTCACAGCCTCCTAATCACAAACTTCCACATATCTTTATCGAAAAGAAATCTTAGAGTTGCTAAGATGAATCCAAAAGTGGGTCCTGGATCCTCTAAAGATAGTATGTCGTAGTTGGTATTAAATTTTAAAAATTCTTTCAGGTTTTTTAGCTTATTAGGTGAACTCCAAAACCACAATATATCTCCCGGCAACAACCACCTACACTGGACTCCTTCCTTGTAGTCTAATATAGGTTCAACTTTTTTATCAGTAAACAACCTATATAGTAAATATGGAAAGTCTACACCGGCTAATATAGACAGTTGTAAGGATCCCCAAAATCTTGGATTCACTTCCATAATCTTTGGTGTATTATCTCGCGAGTCAACTCTAAACTCCACCATAGCGATTCCATACCATTCCAGTTCCCTAAGCAACGTAAATGCAATTTCAATTGCCTTCTCTGCAAGTTCTCCTTTTATTGTTTCTCTTAGGGTGCTTGGTCCACCTGAAACAGGGTACGACCTAATTCTTCGTTGAACAGTTACTGCAATGGGTTCATGATTAAAGTCAAACAAGGTATATACTCCTATCTCGTCTCCTTTGGGGATATACTCCTGCAATAGAATTAAATTGCCAAATTTATTACTCAGTTCCTTATATTTCTTGAATAACTCGTCCCTAGAATTTGCTATTCTAATTCCCCTTGATCCAAAGCTAAATCTTGCTTTTAGGATTATTGGGTAGGCTATTTCTTCAGCTATTACATTAAGCTCCTCAGAGTCTCGAACAAAATATGTATTTGGCACAGGTATCTTAAGTTTTTGAGCGAATTTAATAACTTCTCCCTTATCATAGGCCTTTATGAATTTCTCGTAATCAGGATAGGGAATAATTGTGTATTCCCCTAATTCATCCTTGTTTTTCATAATTGGCAAAAGAGTGGCATCAGCAACTGGGATTAACATCTCATAACCATCTTTTGACACGATAGTCTTGAGAAATTTGATAAAATCCTCTTGATTTTTTCTTGGAGAGGGGTATACAACTCTTTCTTTTACATATTTAGAAAAAAACCCAGTTGCAAATCTAGTTTCTTCACCAGCAGTTATTTTTAATCCCTTTTTACCAAGTGATCGGATAACGGCCAGAGAGCTTCTCATTTGGGCATCTGTTATTAGAACTCTGCTGGACATATTCTTCAATCACTCCCTCACCATTCTACTCAACACATTCAACGTCAGCCCGGCAACGAACAGCTGAATTCCAATTATAGCAAAAATCCCAGCTCCAATGGCTTGGGTTAGATAAATTTCCCCACCTTGGGTGTAATACGGTTTCAAAGCCCAATACGCTAATATCCCGGAAGCAATAAACGATAAAAGGCTCAAAACTCCAAACAGTAAAAGAGGCCTCTTATACCCAATCAATCCAACAATCTTTGCCAAAACTCCAACTCCATGAGCTATTGGATGCTTCTTATGCTTATTCGGCACGTCATACCTAACATTTATTGGAACCTCCCTAATCCTCAGGCCCTTCTCAGATAGCCGAGCAATCATCTCGCTCTCGACATTATATCCAGCAGAGCTTAAATCCAAGCTTTCCAAAGCTCTCCTATTTAAAGCCCTAAATCCACTCTGAGAATCTGTAATCTTAACGTTAGATGCAACGTTTGTTGTCATGTTTAAAACCCAGAGTCCAAGCCTTCTGTACAATGGAATATTTTTGTAAGCACTATTCAAGTATCTCGAACCAATAACTAAATCAGCCTCATCTTCTAAAATTGGCTTCAACAAAAGAGGTATCTCCTCTGGATTGTGCTGACCGTCGGCATCGATGCAAACGACAACATCGTAGTCCTTGCTTAATGCATACTTAAAAGCAGTTTTCAGAGCTTTTCCTTTCCCTTTATTTCTTTTGTGCCTAACAACAATAGCCCCGGCATTTTGGGCAATCTCAGAGGTTCTGTCTTTACTTCCATCGTCAACAACGAGAACATCCCCATACTTTTTAGAAAGCGAGACCACTGAGCCTATTGTTATCTCTTCATTGTACGCTGGAATGGCTATCAGGATATTAGAACCCATGAAAATCACCTTTTACAATCGCTATTAGTTTAAGTTTATTACTCTATGATTTCCTAATTCTATTTACCATAGAATAGATTATAATCACAATGTTAATTATTAATGACCTAAATGTTGTTTATAGACTTTCTCCTTTTTAAGATTTTCTCAATACGCAAATAGTAATATTCCAATAACGCCATCATTTAGTTTATAAAGCAAGAGGTATCAAACACACAAACAATTGCATCAAATCCAGAGCAGCACTACAAAATTCTCTCCCTTTTTACTTCCCTCTTAGCTAAGAGCGAAAAGGCAATGAGTGAGATGCTTGCCAAAACAACCACCTGGCCCGTGTAGTCATTCCTAAAGTAACCTCTAAAGAGGTACAGAAAAGCCAAGGTTAGGCCAACTGTCCCCAAAGAATAAACCAGCTCTTTTCTCCCAAACTCGCTGTAAAATCTAAGCACTAAAGCTACCACAACCAGGAGCATGAACGCGTATTCATAGAGGTAGCTTAAAGCCAAAGCTAGTGAGAATAAAACTCCCCTCTCATTGAAATCAATAAATCCATCCCTCAAAATTGAGTCCAGAACTAAGAGGTGGGGAATTGCAATTGCAAAGACTGCCAAAATGCCGTTGTCAGAGAAGAGGGTATTAACGTTAAAGATGTATCCAATCGCCAAAGCGTAAGCGAAGAACCCAAATAGTGCCAAATCTTTATTGTAACGCTTTAGGATGTAAATTACTGGGAGTAAAGCGGGCAGATAAAAGCCTGCCAGTGCACCGCCAACTATTGCCGCTGTTAGGGCTATCATCTCATTGCCTCCACGACCTCTCTAATTAAATCAGCCGGCCCAACCTCTATAACCGGAACCAAAACGTTCATCTTCCTAATGAGCTCTTCCCTCTCAACATAGTGCTTGTATATTGTGGGAATGTTTTCTCGGTTTAAGTCCTTTAAATCCAAAAATAGGATTGGATTAATGGAGATAACTATGCTTGGACTCTTGTTTTTCTTCAAGTTTTCAATCACAACGGCCAGTTCCTTTGGTCTTAGGGCAATGTCAGTAACTATTATTGCAAAACTCCCAAAGGGAATTGAAGAAGATGCCTCAATTATTCCGCTGTAGTAGCTTTTCCTGCCCTTCAAGAACGGCATAACCTTTCTCAAAAACTCACTTCTTCCCCTTGAAGAGAACTTTGGAACTTTAAGAGAGGGGATGCCTTTAAGTGGAGAAATCTTTAGTGCATTGAGCAGATTGTTCACCTGTTCCTTCGTTCCAGTTGCTCTTACAAACTTCAAAACTCTCACGTCATCAAACAAAACTAGCCCAACCCTGCAGTTTTTGGAAAGCAGATAATAGCCAATCTGGGAGATTAGAAGGCTCAAATAGTCAACTTTGGACTTCTTAAGCTCTCTCCTCATTTCTTTGCTCCCATCGACTAAAAGGTAAATGTCCCCCTTAAACTCCCTCAAAAATTCCCTAACGATGAGTTCTCCCAATCTGGCAGTTGCCTTCCAGTCTATATGCCTTGTATCATCTCCAGGCTGGAATTCTCTAAGTCCGTGAATCTCAACACTTTCCATTCCCGTGTGAAGTTGAGTCAAAGCCTTTTCAGCTAATCTAACATTTCTGTCAACTTTGCTTGCCTCTTTTATGCTCTCAACCGAAGGGTAAACATCAACTGTAAACTCCCCCTCAGCCCTGAACTCTTCATAATATAAATCCCTCAAATCTTTAACCTTTAAAAGGGATCCTTTGATTTTGAAGCTTCCCTTCTTCCTGGGTCTTAAAAAATACTCCACCCTTTTCTCTTCGTTGGGATTCAAAAACACTTCAACACTTTCGCTTTCAAAGTCTGGATTATCTTCAATAACCTTAACTTTCAGTGGGATTTTTGAATTGTTCTTAACGATGAGGAGGGCCTTTAAAGGCTTTCCCTCAACCGTTCTGCTCTCGCTTAAAACCCTCCTCCCATAAACTCTAGGACTAAAGGACAACCTCAGATTTGCAATGTACAGGATTATCCCTAATCCAAGAAGAGCTGGAACTACATTCACGAACAAAAACCCCTGAATGAAAAGCAGAGAAGCCAAGATAAAAAGCAGATCTTCCCTTTCCATCAATTCACCCCTTAGGCACTTCAACTTCCTCAAGAACTTCCCTTATAACATGCTCTGGTTTAACTCCATCAAGCTTGTACTCTGCTTTAACCTTAATGCGGTGCATGAGAACTGGAACTGCCATCTCCTTCACATCGTCCGGGATTACATACCTCCTTCCCCTTAAGAACGCCAAAGCCTTTGATGCGTAGAGCAAATGCTCAGCTACTCTCGGTGATGCTCCATAGACCAGCTTTTCGCTGACTCTGGTTTTTGCAACTATCTCATATATGTAGTGGAGTATTTCATCGCTCACGTGAACCTTTTTCGCTTCATCCATCATCTTTAATAGAACCTGCGACGTGAAAATCATTCTAGCTTCGCTGAAGTCGCCCAAATGCTTCCTCTTCAGCATTAAAATTTCTTCCTCTCTGCTTGGATATTCCACGTTAATTTTGAGCATAAATCTATCAAGCTGAGCCTCTGGCAGCTCGTAAACTCCCTCGTGCTCAATTGGGTTTTTTGTGGCTATGACCAGGAAAGGCTGGGGCAATTTAAATGAAACACCTTCAATCGTAACCTGACCTTCCTGCATTGCCTCTAGCAGGGCTGATTGCGTTTTGGGCTGTGCCCTGTTTATCTCATCAGCCAGAACAACGTTGGCAAATATAGGGCCCTTGCGTATTTTAAACTCTCCGCTCTTCTGGTCAAAGAAAATTCCGCCAATTATATCAGCTGGCATTAAGTCTGGAGTTAGCTGAATTCTTGAAAACTTCAGTCCAAGTGTATTTGCGAAGTTTTTCGCTATGGTTGTTTTAGCAATTCCGGGGACTCCCTCAAGCAATACATGACCGTTTGAAAGCAGAGCAACTGCTAAAAGCTCAATTACCTCTCTCTTCCCAACCACAGCTTTGCTCATTTCATTTTCAAGCTTTTCTAAGAACTCTCTTCCGTCCATACCTACCACCTAACTTTGAGCCCCTTTCAATTTCTTCAATCATCTTCTTTAACTTTTCTAAATCCAAGTTGTGCTCATTTGCAACCTCAGCTAATATATCCTCAAGAGTTTCCCCTTTTCTCCAAAATCTTCCAACAAAATGCCCGATCTTTCCTAATCCTCTTGAAATTAAGCCGCTCTCCACCACAAAGGCCAAAATCGTAAATAGCAAAAACACTTCAAAGGCCATCTCCCTAGTTAAATTCCTGTGTATGTAGATTACCCCTGTTATGTATGGGTTGAAGTCCGGATGATGAGCT
Organism: Thermococcus sp. LS2; assembly: GCF_012027375.1. Classification (NCBI taxonomy): domain Archaea; kingdom Methanobacteriati; phylum Methanobacteriota; class Thermococci; order Thermococcales; family Thermococcaceae; genus Thermococcus; species Thermococcus sp. LS2. The sequence goes on from NZ_SNUI01000004.1 coordinate 128,747, forward strand.
TCATCAAAGTAGAAAATCTCCCCGCCGATGTAATCTAAAAGGTTGTCAATGAACTTAGAGTTGTCGTCGTACATTTCATTTATCAAAATGTCAGGATCAGAGAGGACTATTATTCTGCCGTTGGAATACTTGAACTCAGCCAGAATCGGATACATCCCCTGATGATAGTTAATCATTGCAACTCTGCTTGCGTAGATCTCCCCCTCCTTTATGATTAGTGCAGATGGAACATTCAACACTAGCTTATTAACTCCATCTCCAAGTATGGGATCCTCTATTCTTGTAACAACAATCAGCTTATCGCTGCGTTCATAAAACAGATCATTCAGGGGGTATTTTGATATTCTAACCGGTATGTTAAGCCTGGTCAGAATCTCATTTCCAGTGCCAAAATCATCTGCAATAAAGACTGTGTTCCCATTTTCCAAGAACTTCTTTATCTCAGCTATCTCATAATCAGAAAAAGTGACGTTGGGGCCGATTATGAGCAAAACCCCACTTTTGTTTGAGAGGCCAATTGTGTTGTACGGGAGGAAAATCGGGGATAATCCTTCATAAGTAGTTGGAACTGAACCTAGAGGTCTTATTTCTCCCCCTCTCTCATAAATTCTCTGAACAAACTTTGAACAGCCGTTCCAATCGCTGTTGAACATGCTATAGTCTGCCGAACTCTTGAGAACAGGAACACTAACCGGTAATATTAGGAACATTATCCCAAGGAATGCCATTGCGCCATATTTCACATATCTATGCATAACCCAGGACCTCCAAAATTCTCTCCATTCTGGCAAAGAACTCCTTTCTCTCAACTTCACTAAGTTCAACTCCACCGTAAACTGCCTTCTCGTGGAGCTCAGTTACAACTTTTAAATCTCCATAAAATTCTGCATCCTTCAAAGCCTTAAGAACTTCCCTAGGCGTTAAGCTCTTCCTTAAATTAAATGCTGATGCCAACTCCTCAAACAACATCTTATAGGCTTCTTTAACATCTTTTGGGAGCTCAGGTTTTTGCTTAATGATCTCTATAAATTCTTCCTCGCTTATTCCCTGGGCTTCTTCAATTTCCCTCTCTCCCAACATCTTAGGCAGCTTAAGTTTTTCCCTTTTCCAGTAAAGCAGAGAGCCTAAAAGGACCGCTATAAGGAAAATAACCATGAGATTTGACCTCATTTTTGCAGGCTTCTCAACAACTAGAATTGTAACTATGTTTGACTTTGCCTCCTGATGGAGCTCATCTCCAGCATAGAAAGCGTATATGCTGTACGTGCCGAGTGAGCTAAAGTTTAGATTAAGCTCAAAGGTCTCATTCGCCTCAACGACTTTATACAACCTCCTGTTCATGTAAATCTCAATTGGTGAGGCATGTTTTAGTCCAGTTATTACTCCCTTAACCTTAACGTTTTCACCCAAAAATACCTTATTCTTCTCCGGGTCAAGAACTATGTTTACAGGATACTTTGAAAAGACAATCTCAACAGTTTTGTTTGTCCCTTCATGAATCTCATCGCCATAAAAAACCACATTGACTTTTTCTTTCTTTGCAGAATCAGAGTAGAACTCCCTAAAGAACTCTCCTCGTTCATTTGTTGTTGCTTCACTTGAATTGACGTAAACCTTAACATTTTGGAGAGGCTTCTTGTAGTAATCAACCAGTGTTCCTCTAACTGTAAGCTTTCTTCCTATAAGCTCTTCAAACGTTGAATCCATTATAAACCGAGTTGGTATCTTTCTGACCCTCACAATGACTACGTTTGACATTCTTCTCGTGCCGTTAATCTCTTGAGTTGCATAAACTTTGTATTCTTTAAGCTCATTAAAGGAGTAGCTCATAGAAAAGCTCCCATCCTTCGCAGTCTTCACTTGATACATCTTTGTTATGATTCTACTTTCATTCTCAAAGTACTCAATGGATATCCAAACTGTACCAGGATTGCTTGTATGTCCGTAAATCAAAACTTTATCAAAGAGGATTGGATTTCTATTGGAAACATCGATCCAGAGATGCCTCTGAACTGCAGCATTTAGGCTCATCTCCTTTGAAATTTCCTCAACTGTGGAAAGATAACTGCTGATTTTCTTTTCCATTTCTTCCATCCACTTCCTTATTGGGGTTGTGTTGAATTTAAGGATATGAGTCCCGTTTTTGAGCTCTATGTTATCTATGGCATCTAAATCCGAATACATTTCCTTTAGCGTCTTGTTCATAGCTATAATTTTCAGATTAGCCTCCCTAAAGAGTTCTTCATCAGGGGAGTTTTCCAAATCTCTGATAACATTCTGCAGCTCGTAATTTGTCTGCCCTAAAAAGAGGAGCTTTTTTGAGAACTGATAGAAGGGCTCAACAACGTACCTAGCTTTAGTCTCAATCCCCCGAGATTGGTAGTAGATTGCCTCATCTCTAGTGAGCTCAAGCCTATCAAAGGTTATCTTTGAGAGATTCAAATAGTAATCATTATCCTCGACCATGTATTTTAAGGTGTATGCAAACTCCTGAATAAACAGATCGAAATAGAAATACATAAACTGATCATTCTCCTCAACTTCACTCACCTTTACGTGCTTAACTTGAGCATGCACCGATGAGAATGTGAGCATTATAATCAGCAGAGCAATCAGCTTTGAACGTTTTTTCATGATCCTCAAACTATTATCCACAAGGAAAATCCTTATAAAATTAACCATTGTTAAACTTTAATCATGTCGAAGATAAAATTCGTTACGGGAGGATTGTTGATAATTTTAGGCTCCGTCTTAACATATTATGGTGGAATTGTGTCCAACCCGAGGTATATAAATTTTGGAATAGCGGGAATATTTTTAGGACTTGTCGTCATTTCCTTGGTTCCCTCGAAGTTTGTAAGATACGAAACATTTGAGGCTATGGTAAAGCCCTACTTAGACTTTTCAAAAAATTTTATATCCAATCTTGCCCTTGAAGGAAAAGCAGTTTATATTCCTCCTTATGAAAATCTTCCAAAGGGCGGAACGTTTATTTCTCTGAAAGAGGATTTTGATTTGGATTTAGGGAGGCTGGATGAAGAGACTGTTTTCTTAACAAACGTGAGCAGAGAAAAGGAAATGGGACTTCTAATCACCCCCCCGCTGGGGTATGATTTAGCGAAGAAGTTTGAGGAATACAGCGAAATTGATTTGCAGAACACAGAAATTAACCTTGCAATAACCTCAGCTTCATCAGTTCTCAAAACTCTCGATTTAGTCGGAGGAATTGATTTTGAAGAAAATAATGAGGAGATAGTTCTCTACATTGAGAACATAAAGCCAGAATTTTGTAGGGAAGTTAAGAATGAGACTTGCGAAAAATTAGCCTGTCCGATATGTTCCTCAATCCTCTTCGCAATTGCCAAATCCCAAAATGAGCTTATAAAAATTGAAAGCATTAAAAAGTACAAGGACTACACTGAAGTGAGAGTTAGACGGCTTGGAGGAGTGGAGAAATGGATGTAGATTCTGCTATAATTCTCTTCCTAGCAATTTGGGCGATTTTAGATGCTTTACTGGTTCATTCTCTGGATGTATTCCTCACAATACTTTTAATTGGAACTCTAATAGCTCTTGAGCTAGGGGAATTCTTCATGAGAAAAGAGAGCAAAGATGCTTTAAAGTCAGTTGCATATCTTTTACTGATGATTTTCGCCGTAATAGTGATAAAAAAGGTTGCAGAAGTGCTTCAGAGCTGAGGTGAGAGCATGAAGAAGTACTGGGATTTAATAACGATAATAGCTTTATCACTCCTCCTTGATTTCTTAATCTTTTACTATCCCGAGAGCCTAGCCAGAAAAGCTCTTGGCTTAGCTTTTGTCCTCTTCTTTCCGGGATATGTTTTCATAACCGCTCTCTTTCCCAAGAAAAAGGAGCTTGACAACCTTGAAAGGCTAGCTTTGAGCTTTGGGCTGAGCATAGCAATAGTTCCCTTAATAGGTTTGGGATTAAATTACACACCATGGGGGATTCGTTTGATCCCAATTTTAGTGAGCTTAACAGTCTTCAACGCGATCGTTGGAATTATTGCCATTTACAGAAGGGCAAAAGCTAGGGAACCCTGGATCCCGTGGATTGACATTGAAAAGCTCAAAGAAGAACTTGAATGGGATAAGGCGAGCAAGTTGGATAAAGCACTAACAGTAATTTTAATCATTGCAATCTTCTCCTCAATTGCAACTTTAGCTTATGTCATAACTCATCCCAAGCCAGGAGAAAAGTTCACCGAATTTTACATCTTGGGACCAAATGGAAAAGCAGCCGATTATCCAACTGAATTAAAGGTTGGCGAGGAAGGAAGGGTAATTTTGGGAATAGCTAACCACGAGTACAGAAACGTCACATACTATGTTGAAGTCTGGCTTGTGAACCTAACTTACGACTTTGAGACAAACACAACTCACATTTACAACATGTACCTGATGGATCGCTTTAACGTTACTCTGCCGCATAAGCCAATAGATATAGAAGGCAACTGGACGCCTCAGTGGGAAACGAACTATACGTTCAGCATTGATAAGCCTGGAAAATGGCAGCTCTGGTTCTTACTTTTCAAAGATGGGGAGCCTCCACTTCCAGAACCAATAAACGGAGATTATGCACAAACTAACGCAACCCAGAGAATCTTGGATGCTATTGATGGGAAGATATTAAGCTTAAAGCTTAATATTGAAGTTAGGAAGATCTAAATCAGCCTTCTTGTCTCAAAGTGAAAATAACTTAACCTCGGTGCTATAACATGCGAGGCAAAGAGGAGATTATTTGCTTATTTGAGTACTTAGGGGCCCACCTTTTGCGCCACTCTTTTGGCAGAACGATTCTCCCCTGACTATCAATCTTCATCTTATATATCTAAACTAAAAGTTTAAGAGGTTGTGAGTTTAAGAGTGGAATGGTGAGCTGTATGGCTGTTAAGAGTGCGGATCGGAAAGTATTCGAGTCAATTGTGGACGGTCTTGCTAAAGCCATAAAAGAGAAACCAGAGGATGTCATCTGGTTTTTCCAAGTTAGAGAGTTAATGAATGAGATGGATAAGCCAATGAGCGATGAAAGAGCTTGGAAGATTATTATAAAGGACAAAAAGTCCGCTAAAATAAGTACTGAGGAACTTCTTGAAACTGCAAGAAGAGAGTTGAGAAAATTTAGGAGGATTGAGGCTAAGCTTAAGAAGCTTGGAGTGGTTTAAATTGCCTAAGCTCAAGGTTGTTTTGGATACGTCTATTTTAATCAGTGCTTTAAAATCGAGAGATATTAAGCGGAGTCCTTCTTGGAAGATTTTACAACTTCTTAGTGATGACAAGCTGATCAATTATGGTTCTAAGGAAACCATTGAAGAGATGAAAGAAACTCTTGCAATTGTTGGTCTGCTTGTTGGAAAACCTGAAAAAGCCAAAGCTATTTATCATTTGGTTTTGAATCATACTAAGCGAGTTTCTCCAAGAGTTCAATTTGAAGAAGATAGAGAACTTGTTAAGCTGGTTGGTCATGCTGATGATCTGACCTCCTCCCCGCCCTGAAGGGCGAGGCTTTCAAAATTCTCTTCCTAGGGAAGTTGCATTTTATAGGAAGAAAGAGCCGTTGCTAACTGTTCTTGTTTTTGTGAAGGTTTATAGAAAATTGTGGATTTTTGTGGATCGAAAACTATAAAAACTATAGTTTTGTATAATTGTTATGGTGACGGTTATGGAGGAAAAGACTACCATTCAAGTGTCAAAGAAGTTGAGGGATAAACTCAAAGAGCTCGGTAAAAAAGGTGAAACATATGAGGAAATCATCTGGAGGCTCGTCGAGCACTATGAAAAGGGCAAAAAATGAAACCGTTGTTAGAGCATACTCAATTCCACTCCAAGCTGACGAGACTATTCTAGAGTTTATTGAGGAATATCATAGGATGGCAAAGGTAGTTCTTCAAGAAATTCTCAATGCTGGGAAGTTCACGAAGGTTGAGAGGAAAGAATTGCGTGATAACCTCCTCAAGGATTGGAGTTATGCTGCTCACTATGTTGATTCGGCAATAAACCAAATGCTTGGGCTTGTAAAATCCTACAGGCGGAAACTCAAGAAGGGCAAGAAAGTCCGAAAGCCAAGGCTACGTAAAAAATTCGTTTACGTGAAGTCAACACTCTTTACTCTCAAAGGCTCCACGCTGAAGATAACAATAATCCCAAGAAAACACTATCTGGAAATAAACCTCACAAATTATCTCTTCATCCTGCCATTTTTGAAAGAAATTTGGGCGGGAAGACTAAAACTCGGCGGGTTATTCTTGTTTCCTAACAAACTCGTCCTCAACTTTGTAAAAACCGTAGAATACCTCGAGCCAAGGGACTGGATGAGTGTGGACATAAACTTGACAAACGTTACTGTTCTTGCCGGATTGACAGTTTACAGATTCGACACTCGTGAATTATACCACATTCATCGAGTTTACGAGGAGAAGAGGCAGAAGATTCAGAAAATTTCAGCATGGAACAAAAGGTTGAGCGAAGAACTGCTGAAAAAGTACTCAAGCCGGGAAAGGAACAGGGCAAAAGACTTCTTGCACAAGTTGGCGAATAAAATCGTTGAAATTGCTAGGGAGAAACAGGTGGGTATAATCCTTGAGGACTTGAATGGCATAAAGGAGAGGGTTTTGAAGGGTTCAAAGAGTTCGAACAGGAAGCTTTCCAAGTGGAATGCTCGTGAGCTGCAAAGGCTAATCGAGTACAAAGCCAAATGGCTTGGTGTTCCTGTTGTTTACGTTAATCCGAAAAATTCTTCAAAAACGTGCCCCGTATGCGGGGGTTGGTTAATACCCCAAGAGGGGCGGTTAATGAAGTGTTCTTGTGGTTTTGTTGAGGATAGGGATTTTATTGCTGTGTTGAACCTTCGGATGTGGGGCTCAGGGGTTACCCCGAAAGGGTTAGAGGTTTCGAGGGCTTCAACGCCCAATGAAGGGCCAATGAAGACCAACCCCTACGGGATAATGGCAATAGAAAAACAAAGAATTGGGATAAAATTCTATGAAATTACACTAACTTCCCCGTAGGGGGAACCCCTCTTTGTCTCAAAGTGGAAATAATCCATCTCAGAGCTATAACATGCGGGCAAAGAGAGACTAACTTTATAAATCAGGCTACCCTCAAATAAAGAATGATAATATATACATCTCAAGAGGTTGAAACAATGAATTCACTAAAAACTGTAATATCTGAACACAGTCTCTTCAGGGATACGTTTATCATGATGATTGCTATGATGCTTTCAAATTTCTTTAACTACCTATATCAGCTCTCTATGGGGAGGTTATTGACTCCAGTAGAGTATGGAGAGCTTTTTAGTTTGTTGTCCCTATTCTATATATTCTCAGTATTCTTTACAACGGTGAACACTTCCATAACAAAGTTTACATCAATTTACAAGATAAACAACGAGTATGGGAAAATTAAGACAATTTTGGTGAAGGCTAGCAAAAGTCTAGCACTGATTGGTGGGCTAATTTTCTTGGGCGTAGTGATTTTAAGCCCATATATCTCTAAGTTCCTCAACATCGATAATTCTTTATTAGTGATTATACTCTTCGCATCAATACCCTTCGGATTTGTTCTCCCCGTGTATCAGGGGATTTTGAGGGGACTACAAAGATTTGGAGCTTTAGGAATAAGCACTTCTTCATGGTCGTTCTTTAAACTCTTCTTTGGTGTTGTTCTTGTTTTGCTTGGCTTTGGGGTCGTTGGTGGCATTTCTGGGATGTTTTTGGCTCATGTATTTGCCCTTTTTATAACATTGGTCTTTCTCAGGGATTTGCTTAAAGTTAAAGGAGATGATGGGATAAATCTTAGAGATATAGTGAACTACAGTAGTTTAGCTTTTTTGGCAATATTCGCTTATACAACAATGTGGAACATTGATGTTATTTTGGTTAAGCATTATCTCTCTCCTTTAGAAGCTGGGCAGTATTCTGCTATCTCTGTGTTGGGGAAAATCGTTTTGTTTGCTCCCGGAGCAGTTGGCATGGTAATATTCCCAAAAGCTGCTGAGATGCATGAGAAAGGGGAAGAGCATTTTCACGTATTGCTGAAGGGATTAGTTTTGACGCTTTTGATTTCTGGTGGGATAGTTTTAGCTTATGCTTTGTTTCCGGAGTTTATTATCACGTTCATTTACGGAGAGAAGTATCTCAGCGTTGCGCCGTATTTGTGGAGGTATGGCTTGGCGATGATGTTCTTTTCATTGGCAAGTGTAATGGTTAATTATTCTTTATCCATAAACAAAACAAATATTTCTTTCTATCTATTAGGACTGCTCGCAACTGAGATAGTTCTGTTGTCTCTTGGCAGTAAGAACATTCCTACAATAATAAATATGTTAACTGGAGTAAGCATTTTAATGGTAATTGTGCTGTTTATATATATTGGGAGGCAAAAGTAATGCCTACAATATCAGTGCTAATGCCTGCATACAATGAGGAGAAAAACTTGGAAAAAGCAGTTAGAGAAACGATGAAAGAGTTAAAGGGATTGGACTATGAAATAATCATAATCAACGATGGCTCTAGGGATAATACACTGCAGGTAGCAAAAGAACTCTGTGAATCATTTAGAGATGTCAGGTTAGTAAGCTATTCTAAGAACAGGGGGAAGGGGTATGCCCTGAAAAAGGGCTTTGAGAAGAGTAGGGGTGAGATAATCGTATTCTTCGATGCGGATTTAGATATTCCTCCTTTTCAAATAAGAAGGTTCTTGAAAACCCTTCAAAATGGATATGACGTTGTCATAGGCTCGAAATACCTTCCGGGAGCAAGAGTTAGGTATTCTGAAAGAAGGAGGCTGTTCAGCATTTGGTATAGAACACTGGTTAAAATGTTGCTCAAGTTAGATGTCAGTGATACTCAAGTTGGACTTAAAGTGTTTAGGAGGGAGGTTTTAGAGAAAGCATTTTCCAAGATTTTGGTCAAAAAATATGCTTTTGATGTGGAACTTTTGACCGTGATAAATATGTATGGGTACAAGATTTATGAACTGCCAATTAAAATTGAACATAAAAGTTTTGATTCCTCTATAGATTATAAAGCAATAGCAAGAATGTTCATAGATACTATGGCAATATTTTACAGGAAAAACATTTTGCATTACTATAACGGTGATAGTAAATGAGAGTGCTATGGCTTAACTGGAAAGATATAAAGCATCCAGAGGCTGGAGGAGCTGAGGTTTATACTCACGAAATCGCGAAAAGGCTAATTGAGAAAGGCTATGAAATTACTCTCTTTACCTCACACTTTGAAGGAGCAGAAAGAAGAGACGAGATCGACGGGATTGAAATAATCAGGAGGGGAAAGATAGTTGGTGTCTTTGACACCGTTTATTCACATGCAAAGAGATTTTACAAGGAGAATAAAAACGATTTTGATATAGTAATTGACGAAATAAATACTCGACCATTCTTAACCCCAAAATACGTTGATAAGCCAATAATTGCGTTAATACACCAATTAGCAGTTGAGTTTTGGGATTATAAAACTCCATTTCCGATTAATCTTATTGGAAAACACTTTTTGGAGCCCTATTGGCTAAAGCATTATGTGAATATAAAAACGATAACCGTCTCTGAATCTACAAAGGAGGATTTGGAAAGGTTGGGGTTTAAAGATGTTGAAATAGTTTACAATGGATTGGATGGAAATATTTTAGATAAAGTTCCTGAAAAGGAAGAAGAATTTACGGTCATATTTGTTGGTAGATTAACTCCAACCAAAAAGCCTGAAGACGCTATAATGGCGTTTAAAATGTTTGATAGGGGCAAACTCTGGGTCGTTGGGAGAGGAGAGCTTATAGAAAAGCTTAAAAATCAGTACAATTACGATAATATTGAGTTTAAAGGCTTCGTGCCCGAAAAAGAAAAGATTGAGCTCATGAAAAGAGCTCATGTGTTATTAGTCCCCGGAATAAGAGAAGGCTGGGGAAGAGTTGTAATTGAAGCCAATGCCCTAGGAACTCCCGTGATTGGATATAATGTTCCTGGGCTGAGGGATTCAATAAAGCACAACTATAACGGTTTGCTATGTGAGCCCACTCCTAAGGCTATGAGCGAAGCGCTTGAAGAATTGTATGAGGATGACGCCCTTAGGAAAAGATTAAGCGAAAACGCTTTGGAATGGGCTAGAAGGTTTAATTGGGATGAGAGCGCGGAGAAATTCAATATAGTGATTTGGAAAGTTGTTAGGAGGTGATTTTGTTGTATTTACATGAGAAAATTCCCATGAGATTAAGAAGAAATTCTCCACAATGGGTTAAAGAGGGGTATGTGCGTTGGATACTTTTAATGAAGAAGATAAAAGTTAATATGTATTTTTGGATAGATGAGGATGACATAGAAGAATGGTTCAATACCAAAAATGTGTTTTTTATATTATCTATAGGACGTTCTGGAACACAATTTCTCTCAGATTTACTAAACAAAGCACCTGGAGCATTAGTTGTACATGAACCATTTATTGAAGCAATACCTCATCAAGAAGCTTTTCATAATCCAAGAGAAGCTGAGAAGTATATCCAAACTTTTCGGAAAAAAGAAATTTACTTAAGAGTCCATAAATTTGATATAGAAACCTATGGAGAAGTTAATAGCTTTCTTAGAAGGCACTGTAATGCATTAAAAAAAGCATTCCCTAAAGCTAAATTACTACATTTAGTCAGAGATGGTCGGGATGTTGTTCGTTCAATGTACTCTCGTGAAACTATGAAACCAGGGGCTTATGATACTAAGAGGATTTATCCTAAGGAAGATGATCCTTGGAGAGATGAATGGCCTAGAATGTCAAGGTTTGAGAAACTCTGTTGGTATTGGATGATTGAAAACAAATATTTAAGAGAGTGCATCGGAAAAACTATCCAATTCGAAAAAGTTATTTCAGACTATAACTATTTTAAAAAGAATGTTTTAAAACCGCTTAATTTAGAGATTCCAAGAGAAATCTGGGAAGAAACAATAAATAAACCTAAGAATATAACTGTAAGGTATAAGCTACCCCATTGGAGAGAGTGGGATCAAAAAAAGCGAGAAGCTTTTGAGAGAATATGTGGAGAAGAAATGAAAAAGTGTGGATACAAATTAGACTGGTGAGACCTTATGAACAAGTTGCCCTTAGTTTCGGTGATAATACCCACTTACAGACGAAAAGAAAAACTAAGGAGGTTATTGGATTCCTTGCTAGAAAGTGATTACCCAAAAAACAAAATGGAGATTATAGTTGTAGTTGACGCAGATGGTGAAGATTATAATGATTTAGTACAAGAGTTTCCCAGAGTCAAATTCATTTTTAACGAGAAAGAAAAACTTGTTGCTGAAAGTAGGAACATCGGTATTAGACATTCCACTGGAGATTATATTTTTGTGATTGACGATGATAATGTCATTGATAAAAAATGTATCTGGGAACTTGTGAAATTTATGGAAGATAAACCAACAGTTGGAATTGCTGGCCCAATTATGTATTATTATAGAGATCCTCACAGGGTATGGTGTGCAGGTGTAAAAAGAAACTACTATACTTCACTAACTAAGTTCGTTGGAAAGAATGAAATCGATATCGGGCAATTTTCAGAACCAATACCTTCCGAGGATTTTCCAAACGCATTTATGATAAAACGCAAGGTTATCCATAGCGTAGGGTATTTTGATAGTAGAAATTTTCCAATACACTACGAGGAAGCGGATTTTTGCAAAAGAGCTTCTCTTAAGGGGTACGAGATTTATACAATTCCTTCTGCAAAGGTCTGGCATGACATTCCCATCAACAGAAAAGGACGTCTGGATAATGAAATGCGGGTGTATTATGCTGCGAGGAATAGAATTATCTTTCACAAGAAATACTCAAAATGGTGGCAATTTTTGATATTCATTTTGATTTTCAACTGGGCAATCACATTATATTATTTGTTTGTAATTATGGCGAGTTCAGAAAAACCTATTATTGGACGGGTGAGGCTCGCAGTTAGATACCTACAAGGGATTAAGGAGGGGATATTGTGGAAGGAGGCATAGCTAAATTTGACTTTGATATAGATTACTTTAAAGGTGGCAAGGGGAGCAGTTACAAAAATTATCACAAAGTAGGAAGGAGGGTTTATGAGTTAACTCTAGCCGAATTGAAAAGATTCATTAAAAGTGAAAACATTAATCCTCGAGAATTTAGTATTCTTGTAGTGGGATGTGCATATGGATACGAGTGCAAGGCCAGTAGTGATCTTGGGTTCAAGAGGGTAGTTGGTGTAGACATATCAGAACATGCTGTCTCTGAAGCCAAAAAGACATTCCCAGAGATTGAGTTTTATGTAAGAGACGCATGTAATTTAGAGTTTGAAGATAAAGAATTTGACATAATACTCGCCAATAATATTTTAGAACATTTACCAGATCCAAGAGTAGCATTAAAGGAGTTTCATAGAGTCGCTAAAAGGTATGTAATAGTGAGGCTAGATAATGTTTTTGCAATAGAACTGTTTAATTCACTTCCCATAGGGCTGAGGAAAATCATTGGCAAATTAACCGGATTGCCAATAGAATTAGATACGGATCTCACACATATTTCTCAATTGCCGAGATATAAATGGATACAATTATTCAGAAGTTATCAGTTTAATGTAAAACAGATATTCTCAATATCGAAATTTCCAGTGATTTTTGCAGGATTTCACCACTATATCCTGGAGGTCAAGTAAAATGAAAGTAGTGTTGATTACAAGACATTTTCTGCCAGTAAAAGGTGGGATTGAAAATCATTGTTACAATCTTGCTAGAGAGCTTTCAAAGAGAGGCATAAGTGTAGAGATACATACTTCCCGCGACACGCTTACAAAAAGAAACATGCTTCCGGAATTCGAGAAGATGGGAGATATTCCTGTTTATAGGCATTCTCACTTATGGAAGTTAGTTCCATTAGATAATATAGATATCATTCACCTTCATAATTTTGATTTGTCAAATATTCTACTTCTGGCAAGACTTTTTTTAAAAGCTCACATAAAGAAACAAAAAATACCCAAAGTAATTTTAACTCCACATGGAGGGTATACCCCTAGGTGGGAAGAGTATTCTCCAACTAAAAAAAGTATAAAAAAGTTCCTCCACAAGACTCTTGGAAAGTTCTTTTTAGATCATATTGTTGATAGAGTTATTGCAGTTAGCATATGGGAACGGAAGCAACTAATTAAAGAGGGTATAGACGAAGATAAAATAACATTTATTCCAAATGGAGTTGAGGACTTGGCCTATACGCTACCCCCCCAGAAAGCCAAGATACCACACTTAACACATAGACCTTATGTATTATTTTTAGGGCGGATATCCCATATAAAAAATATACACCTTGCAATTAAATGCATCAGCAAGATACATGGAGTTGACTTCCTAATTGCGGGACCAGTTCATGAAGTGAAATATTATAATTATTTAAAAGAGCTAATTACCGATTTGAATATGGAGGATAGGATACACTTTATAGGTTCTGTCGAAGGTAAGAACAAGTACGCTCTAATTGACTCATCAATTGCGCTAATAATTGTTTCTTTTTTTGAGTCTGAATCAATTGTAACAAAAGAAGCCATGGCACGGGGCAAGCCAGTGATAGTTAGCAACAGAACTGCATTGCCATATCTTGTCACTTACCATAAAAGTGGACTCGTGATTAACAACGAGAGTGAATGTATAGAGGCGATAAAAACATTATATTACAACAGGAAGTTAGCAAAAAAAATAGGTAAAATTAATAAAAAGATTAGCAAAGGGTGGCAATGGGAGATTATTGCCGAAAGAATCCTAAAAATATACAACGACAAGAGATAAAATGGGGGTGATAAATATTATTAACAGGCTATCCACAAAGAACCCCATTAAGGCAGTTGATATTGACATTATTTTGATATTTGCTATTTTCTCAGCATATTTCGCTTCATTTTATATAACCAATGGCATAACAATGGGAAAAGACGGGGGAGCATTTTTGATAACAGATAAAGCCACAATCCTCTCAAAGTTTGTTTACACATGGGAAACTAATGTACACGGATTCTCCGCGTATTTTAATTTAATATCTGCTCCTTTTTACCTGTTTTTATCAGTGTTTGATAAATGGGGACTACACTTGAAGGCATTCGTATATTGGTGGATGATATTCTTTATGGCATTTGTTGGTGCATTTTTGCTTGTGTTAAGGATACTTGAATTATTTCAAGTAAGCTCCAAAAATGAGAAGATTGTAGCATTTCTATCCGCATTCATATACTTAATATCTCCAATTCCGGTCACATATCGGTGGGGTGACACGAACAACCAAGTTTTTAGCTATGCCATCTTCCCGTTAGCATTGTATATATTCGTTGATATGCTCTTTGAAAACAACGTAAGAAAAGCCCTAAGGAAGATATTAGCTTATAGTGTGATTATATCAATATTATCATTTGGATTTGTGAATATAACACTACTAGCAAATTTGGTCATAATGTTAAGTTTTATTCTTATATTAAATTATAGTAAGGTTAACAAAAGAAGTTTATTAATTAACGGGATAGTTTTTACACTACTAATGTCCTGGTTCATTTCAGGTATCATATCTACTTCTGCCCAAACTGTTTCGCTAGTTACAGGAAAAATTCAAAATACAGGAAAAATAGCATGGATATCAGCATATAAAAAGACAATAACTCTGTATTCTCCTCTCTTGTTTTATCCCACCAAGCTCTGGAATGGATTGTATGCCTATAATAATTATTATATCCAACCCCCAGTGTTTATTGTGTGGGCGCTGTTTGTAACTACTGTTCTTATAGTAAATTTGATCTCCTTAAAGGAATACAAAAGTAGAAGAAAATATACACTATTTTCTCTAATGTTCTTAACACTTGCTATATTCTTAACACTAATGCCTCTAGGAGTTTTTTCCCCAATTTATAACTTTTTAATATTTAAACTCTCTCCGTTCTGGGCATTTAGAAATACTTTTGATAAATTTAATTATCTCCTTCAGATTGCACTACTTCTCATTACAACAAATTTTATTTCATATATTTTCTCTAACGAGAATAGTCTAAAATTAAACAAACCACGTCACTTGAAATTTGCATTGCTCACAATATATATAACAAGCTTATTAATAGTTGGCAAGCCTCTTTTTTTAGGTATGACTGCATATGATTACGGAGGACACCCAGCAAAAGCAGTTATTCCTTTAGAATTCCTAGAGCTAAAACAGACTCTCGAACAACAATCTTTTGAGAGATCCAGCTGGATACTATACATCCCATTCTCAAGAGGGACTTGGATAAAGTCTACTTGGTACTATGGGCTAGACTACACAATATATCTACCTGGTAAAAATACCGGATGTGCCGCTAAAAAGTCTAATATTACAGATAAGCTCTTTGAACTATTGTCCTCCCCAGATTTTACCAAAAATGAAACAAAACAAATTGAGCTCCTCAACGCATTAATAATCGGAAATTATAAATATATTATAATTAGGAACGACATTAATTTATCTGCACAGGAAAGGATATCCGCTTCAGAAAGAGGAATATCAAATCAGCTATCTAATTTTTACTATTTCTCAAAAAAATATCGCCTCATGAAGACTAAAGCATTCGGAAATATGTATGTGGTGTATACTAATCCTTATGTTTTCGGTGAAATTTTTATAGCTAACAATATAGGTAGTTACCAATTTAATAAAACTGAGTATTCTATGATTAACCCCACTCTTTATACTGTAACCCTCAATTTAACAAAACCCTCAATGATTCTATTTGCCGAATCCTACGACCCGCTGTGGGAAGCTAGGGTTTACAAAGATGGTAAATTAGTGGAAAAAGTTTCTCCAGTTCCTGTCTATGGAGTAATCAACGGCTTCTGGGTCAACCAAACCGGAAATCTTGAAATAGTCTTAAGATACACTCCTCAAGACTGGTTCGAGAGGGGATTAATAATCTCCTTAACAACCTTCATCTTAAGCCTCTCCTACATCTTCTACGACTGGAGGAGAGAGAAGGGCGATAGGTGGGCTAAGAAATTGGAAGAGAAGTTCAGAAGGATAATTAGTAGAGTCAAGATAAAGGGGCATTAACCTCCTAACTAGGAAAAAAGCTTCCTTCAATTTTTTATTCTTTTTGTAATAGTTCTTTTATGGCTTTTTCAATTTTCCAGACCTCAATTAAACCTTCTTTGCCAATCTTTTCAAAGTGCTTATCGTTAGTTATGATAACAGCCCTGGTTTTGAGGCAGGTAGCGGCGTGAACAGCATCAGCAACTTGGTTTAGAGGGAAGTACTTCAAACACTTAAGAACTTCCTCCCTTGAGGGATTCACGATTTTAGTCCTTTTTCTTAGAAACTCGAAGAAATCCATTGCATTAAGTGCTTCGGCATACTTCTTATACTCAGCAAGGAGGACATCATTCCCAACAAGCTCATAATCCGAAGTAAGCAGATAAAGGAGCAGATCCGTTGTTTTTGTCCAGCCCTTTTTTACTGCAGCAATGAAAACGTTAGTATCAATCAGAAATCTTGTATTTTTCTTTGGCAACTCTATTCCCCTCTTCCTCTGTTTCCTTTTCTAGCTTGTCAATATCTACCTTCTTTGCCTTTGCTATGAGCTCTTGGAGCATCTGCTTCACATTAAAACGCTTTAATATTATTGTTTCATTGTCAATTTCTGTTACCAAGAACTCTTCCCCCTTCTTAATCTTCAGCTTTCTCCTAATATCTTTTGGGAGCAAAATCCTACCCTTTTCATCAACCCTAGTAATTCCCACTTTTCCCACCAATCCAACTTTTTGACAAACAGTATTTAAAGATTTCTCAAGTGATTACTGTTATAATAAGATCTATAAAATGTAACAAATTATTACTAATCAATAGTCTAGTGAATCTTTTCATCTTAGAATTTTTACATCTTATGACAAGGTGAAGCTTCTACGTTTGAGGTTAAGAAGGTTAATTCGAGAACTTAAGGAAGTTATTTATGTAACAACCATTAACTTTTTTAAGGATTGTTACATAAATAACAACCATGAAAAAGCTAATCAAATACATACTTTCCGAATTTGGTGGAAAAGTCGCGAGGAAGGAAGAAATAGAAGAGGTATGTGAAAGGTTTAAGGCAGATGTTGACAGAACAATAAACTTCATGATATCCTACGGATATCTCGTGAGGATTTTAAGAGGTCTCTACTATGTCAAAACTCTCGAAGAGTTCAAGCTCAAAAAGAGCATTGATACACTTAGGTTAATTTCTCTCGGCATGGATAAGCTAGGAATAGACTGGTATTTTGGTTTGTACACTGCTCTGAGGCTTAATGGAGTTACTCATGAATATTTCCCAACAATTTTCGTTTTGAGTGATGCTATCTACAGACCAAGACCAATAAACATTAATGGAGAAAATGTCAAATTCATTAAGCTCAAAAAGAGCCTTTTTGGATTTGGGGTAATTGAAAAAAATGGAATAAAATTTTCTGACCTTGAGAAAACGATACTCGACATAATCTACATCTCCAGATACAGGTCTGTTCCAGAGGAGAGAATTATTTCAGTGGTTGATGAATATAGGACTAAGATTAAAAAAAGAAAAATTGCGGAATATTTAAAGTTCTACCCAAAGAGTGTTAGAGAGGTTGCTAAAAATGCCGGAGTTGTCTGAGTTTGTCGAATTTGTGGTGGAGAAGTCCAATATTAGGAACTCTTCACTTGTAAAAAGGGACATTTTGATCCATAGAATCCTGAAGGATATCTTTTCTTCTTCTCTTAGGGATAGCTATTTGTTCAAAGGAGGAAGTTGTCTGGTTAAATGCTACTTAGGCTATTACCGTTTTAGCGTTGATCTTGACTTTACATGGAGAGATCAAAGCACATGGAAAAATCTTGGAAAAAAGAGGTTGAGAAAGGAGTTACTTAAGGAGACTGGGAAATTTGGCTCTGTTCTTGAATTAACTGCAAAAGAACTTGGTGTGGATTTCAAAAACGATGTTAAAAACAAAAATTACGTTGAATTTGGTGCTGGAAGCAGGATGGTAACATTTAAATTATGGGATGGGAATGAGCTCATAAAAGTTCAAGTTAATTTCGTTGAAAAGCTCTTTTTTGAGCCTAAACCTGTTATGGCAAGAACACTTATTGACAATGCTGAAATTACAGATGAGGAAATAGCTTATTTCAAAGACTTTCTAAAGTTCTATACTCCAGTAAAAGTTCTAGCTTACAGCAAAGAAGAGATTCTCTGTGAAAAAGTTAGGGCAATTCTTACAAGACGCACACAGAAACTTCGTGACTTTTATGATATTTTTATGCTTGAAAAGGAGGGATTAAGAGCAGAGGCGTTTAAGGACGAAATCATTAAGAAAACAAAAGAAGTGATGCGGTATAAAAAGTACAGGGAGAATCTTAACAGAAACGTAAAATATTTAAGCATTGAAGAAATCCTTGAAAATCCTTTTGAAAGAGAGATGTTCATTGTTAAACCACCATCAGAATTCTATCGGTTTCTTAATAGGTTTTCAGAGTTGCTAAAAGATATAGGGGAATGTATTTTACGACTGGAGGAGAGAGAAGGGCGATAGGTGGGCCAAGAGATTGGAAAGAAAAGCTAAAGAGTTCCTAGCCGTCTTAAAGCGTTAGCCCACTGGGGTTTAGTTTGATAGAGAGAAATGTTTTTATTTCCTCCAATCCATTTAATCTCAGTGATT
This sequence comes from Thermococcus sp. LS2, assembly GCF_012027375.1. Taxonomy (NCBI): domain Archaea; kingdom Methanobacteriati; phylum Methanobacteriota; class Thermococci; order Thermococcales; family Thermococcaceae; genus Thermococcus; species Thermococcus sp. LS2. The sequence goes on from NZ_SNUI01000004.1 coordinate 147,458, forward strand.
ACTATGCAAGAAATAGAAAAAGTTGTTTGGGGATTTCCTCTGTTCAAAACTTATGAGGAAAAGGAGAGGTTTTTCAAAGTGTTAGGTTTGCTGGTCTCTCATCAAATAACGTTTGAAAAAGCTGCCGAGCTTCTCAAGCTCGATAGGGAAAAGCTCGCATTTCTTTTAGACCTTCTCGAAATTGACTATTCATTCTTGGATGAAGAAGAAGCTAATTTAGAAAAAGAAGCCGTCAAAAAGCTCCTGGAGGAGCTAAAAAGTGAGAATAGTCTTTAACACCTCCCCATTAATCTTCCTAGAAAAGCTAAGATATCTCGACAAAGTCTTTGATATCTTTAGTGAGGTTATAATCCCAAAGGCAGTCTATGATGAAATTAGAGCAAAAAATGACGAATCCTCGAAGAAGATTGCTGAACTGATTAGCATGGGAAAAATTAAAGTTCTCCAAGTAACTGCAGAGGGGATTGTAGGTCTGCATAAAGGAGAAACCGAAGCAATAATCTTGGCGAAGAGGAATAAGTGTTGGGTTGCTTTGGATGATTTAAAAGCTAGGAAAGTTGCGAGAAGCGAAGGAGTTAAGGTAATCGGAACATTAGGCATTCTAAAGCTTTTAAAAGAATTAAACTTAGCCAAATTTGAGCCTGAAGACCTTTTTAAAGAGCTAACTCAAGTAGGTTTCAGAATTAAAAAAGAGCTGTTCTTTGAGATTTTCAAAGACTAACCTATCTCCTTATCCGTTTATTATTTTTGAATGCTAAACAACCTTCGTCTTGAGCATCTTCTACATCTTCTACGACTGGAGGAGAGAAAAAGGTGATAGGTGGGCCAGGAGATTGGTAAAGAAAAGCTAAGAAATTCCTGGATAAATTAAAGCAAAGAATCCGCTTCAAGAACTTAAGGAAGTTATTTATGTAATCAATATAAATTCCGATCTGATGTTCAAGCTTTAGGCTGAAACTATCGCCCTTTCAGGACTTCTCCTAAACTCTCTATTGGGGAGTAAAAGCCATTTTTAACCATCTCTCTTAGAATTCTATCCGCCTCTTCCAGTGTTAGAATGCCAGTTTTGACGCTCAATGCTAGAACACCAATTGTGCCAGAAACTTTAACTCCTAAAAGATACGCAGTCTTTCTGGCATCTAAATCATCACTAAGAAATATTCCCTTTCTATTTTTTGCCACTGCGATGCAGGAGGCTTCTCCTTTCCCTAAGCTCACACGAAGTTTTTCGTAAAGTCTAATTTCCTCATTTTCGAGTTCTACAACTTTAAAAGGAAGTTCAACCTTTGGCAAAATTCCTCTTTTGAGTCCGAGGTTGAATTCTTCCAGAACCTCCTTCGTTATTATAGAATCCCCTAGAACATCTTTTAATAATTCGAGCTTTCCAACCTTAGCAAAGTTTGATAGCACTGTATTATCAATCACAAACACTCCAGTGCCTCCACCTCTGCTATGGCATCTTCCTTGCTCAGCTTCCTAATGGGGATTCCCCTTTTATGGAATTCTTTAATTAACTCTTCTCTGGTAATCCCAAAAAGTTCTGCCGCTTTTCCCAAGCTGATTTTTCTGTCGAGGTAAGCACTAACTATGATTTCCCAAAATAACTCTTTATCTTTTTTTAGGAGCTTTATTATCCGATCTGGATTAAGTGCAGCAATCTTTTCGAACTCGCTTATCATCCAAAGCTCTTCCATTCTCTCACCGTTTGGATTTAATGAGTTTTAAGTATATTAACTTTTTTTCTTTTGAAAGCCTTGCCCTTCAGCGGAATATTTTTATACATGAGGCTTAAATGTTATAATGAGGGTGCACTCCCAGTAGGGAGTGTGCCCGTTATCTGATCTTATATTCTTGTACTTTCTATATTGTTTTATGAAGGGTTTGTTCTCCGGATAATTCAACTATTGCCGTTTATTATCTGAAAGCTTCGTCCTTCAGGGCGGGGAGGAGGTCAGCTCATCTACGACTGGAGGAGAGAGAAGGGCGATAAATGGGCCAGGAGATTAGAAGAGAAGTTCAAAAGAATAGTTAGCAGAGTCAAGATAAAGGGGCATTAACCCCTCAGATAGAAAATAGGAGAGTTTAAATTGTTGCAGTTAACGGAGGAAGCCCTTCATTTGTGCTCAAGAATTTCATGCTATCTTCTCTTCTTTTTCCTCTCTGCAAAACCTGGATAAAAACTGATACGACTATTTCTTTTTCTGTGATTCTAATCTCAGCATGAAGTTGTTGAATTCCTCTAGAAAGCAGGTAGGGGCTAATTTTAAACTTTTTAGAAGCATCTAGTATTTCAAATCCAATAACTGCTAATTCATCATTAATCTTGCCTAAATCTAAAATTATATCCCCTAACTGAACCGAGCTTTGGTATTTTCCTTCAGGGATTCTTACAAAGAGAGAATCCCCCAATGGATCATAATCGATTATCTTTACTTTATTTTTCATTTGTTTTCATCCTCCGTCTTTTTTCCTGCAAATATGCGGTTATCAGGGTTAAATACAGCTTGCTTTTAGCCTGCCTAGCCTTAATTACAATCACCAAATCCTTGTCATCAGATAGTGGATAGTAGAGGAGGAATTTCTCGCCAACTTCATCCTGCTGAATTATTCCCACAATCTTCTTTGGATTGTTAAACACTTCTCGTATCCACTCATGAGGTATGTTTCTCCCAGCCAGACGGTTTTGAAAATGAACAGTCTCTATGAACTCAATGTTCTTTGAGCGAATGAGCTTCATGAGCTGATAGCAGTCCATGTATCATCATTTAATTGTATGAGAGATGCCTTAAAAAAGATTATGGATAACGAAACTTCGCCTCATTGTTCTCTTCAAGTTGCTTCATTATGTTAAAATATTATTCTTCATTGGAAAAGAGAGAAGGGCGATAGGTGAGTTAAGCATTTGGGGAAGAAATTTAGAAAAATCGGAGAGGGAGCTAAGAATATTAATTAAATCATTTTAACCAAAACGGTTATATTTTAGTTAACTCCAATTAACTAGTGATAATAAACCAAATCTCGGCCTTTAGAGTGGGGAGGAGATAGATTTCCAGATAAAAATATTGCAGTCGAGTCGGTTATGGAAACAAAGGAATGAAGAGGTTAAGAAAAGGTTCCCAAGGAGTGGTTTATGCTGATAATCTGAGCTCTCTACGGAAGAGGTGACTCACAATGAAAAAGCTAATCGCTCTAATGTTCATCGCCATGCTCTTCACTTTCGCTTTAGCTCAAGAGGAGTGGCAGGGTAACGGGGTTAATATAGCGCACAACGGCACAGTTCTAAAAGCAACCTCCATGAGGGAGGGATTTAACACTCTAATCTCTCCACAAATCCCAATAAATACGACTCTAAAATACTCCTTCTCGATAAAAGGGGAAAATACCAACGGGGTTTTAGCGGAGATTGCTTATTTTAATGAAAATAAAACTTTCATATTTGCCAAGAACGTTACATTTATAGGAAAAGGCTCTTTTAAGTGGAAAAACATAGAGATAACAGCCACACCCTTTAAAGAAGCTAAATTCTCTTCTCTAGTGATTATAATAAACGGCACTGGGACGGTTTATTTAGACAACCTCACCATTAACGAGGTTAAAGCAATTGAAAAACCAAAGGTAGAGAGCACGACCCAAACTAAAACTGAGACACCAAAAAAGACCGAAACTATAACAACTTCTCAAGAAATCAAAAAAGAAACTTTGACAAATGAAACAGAAAACCTCCAAAAGCTTTTAATTGACGATGAAGACATTAAAATCGAAATCTTTCTGAACAAAACCTATCGCCCGGGAGACACAATTAGAGCAGACTTTTACATAACCAATAAAAAAGGAGTAATAAACGAAATAGATATAAAGCTTGAAGTTTACTACTTTGGAATTAAGGTTTTCTCCTATGAACATCCTTCATGGCGTGAATATAGCGAAGGAAAGACAATTCATATCTTCCAGGAGTCTAAGCTCCCGATAATAACTCCCCCTGGAAAGTACACCTTAAAGTTCTACATAACACCAGTGGGCAGAGAAACGAAGGAAATAAGCACATCAATAATCGTAAAGCCCAATGCAATGTGGTTTTTGTTCGTTATAACTGTGATAGCCCTCTTTTCGGGAATAGTGCTTCTAGTTAAAAAATACTGGAAGTGGATAGCTAAAACATACAAAGAATTTTCAATTGGACAAAAATTTGTGTTCTTCGCCATAATAGGGTTAATAATAGCGGCAGTTATCTTAGCGCTCGGAGCTGAAAACTACGCTAATGATGTTGCTATCGTGGTTTATTACCTCCTCGTTATTGGTGTTCTAAATGAATGGATTGAATATCTAGAGCCCAAATGGGATAGGAAAGATGTAAGGGGAGTAGTTAGTATTTACCTGCTCGCCTTCTTAATGTACTTGTCAAAAGACACCTTTACAGTTTATCCAGCAATAGCAATCTTTGTCCTCGGAACAATTATTGGAATATTAAAACTAAAACCAAAGGGCAAAAAATGAGAAAACATTGAGGAAATTGAGATAATAGGAGAAACAGGAGAAGGATTTATAATCTATGAAACAAAAGGTGAAAGGAATGGGGGATTTGTGGGTCTAATGATGGGAAAAACTAATAAGATTGTACACTAAGAGAAAGTTTTAAATCTCCTGAGAGTTCAATGACTACTGGTGGTGAGAGTGGAAGAGATTGAATATGTATATGGAAAAAATGGAAAGATTAAAGCTGTTATAGTCCCTATAGATCTCTGGGAGAAGATCAAAGCAAAGTTTTTTGATCCTTCTGAGTTTAGAGGAATATATAAAGATTTAAAGGTCGACTTCGAGAAGGAGCTCAGGGAGCTGAGGGAAGAATGGGAAAGGGATATTTAATCGATACAAACATTCTGATATACTACTTGGCTGATGCTATCCCAGAGGAAGAAATTAACAAAGTGGAGGAAATTCTTAAAACCCGGGGAAACAAATAAAACAGGGGTAAAACCAAATGGAAGATAAGAATAAATTAATCTTGCTCTGGTTCATCCTGATCTTTGTCCCTCTATTCGCCTTAAGACTCTTCCAAGATGAGATGCTGTATCTAAACATGTCCAGAAAAGTCCTCCAATTTGAATTTCTGCCTCGCTCTTCACTTGTATTTATCTTAACTTCCCCATTTATGGCATTTAACAATGTTAATTTGAGAGTTTTCCTCCCAAGGATTACAACATCATTAATAACTCTCTTGGACTTGATTCTAATTTACAACATAGCCAAAAGGTATTATGGAAAAAAAGCCGGGTTCTTAAGCTCTCTAATGTTCTTATTCTCATTTGTTGCTTTAAGGTATGGTGCAAGATACACTTTAGAGCCTTGGGGAACTTTTTTTGCATTGTTGGCAGTCTATTATCTTGATACAAAGCCCATGTACTCAGCGGTTTCAATGGGTTTAGCATTTTGGGCTAGGGAGCAGTGGGTAGTTGTGTATCCCTTTTATCTCATCTTTGCAAAAATCAAAAAAGATCATAGAACTTTCATTAGAATATTGCTCGTGTCTTCAGTAGTTGTAGCTTTGAATTTCCTATTTATTTTCTATGTGAGTGAATTCTATGGAGGTATTCATAAAGCTAGCGTTGTTTCGTATCCGTCGAAAACTCTTTCATCATACATCTCGTTTATTCCGTCCTTACTGAGGGACTGGGTAGAGTTTGTGATAGCTTTTCCATTAGCTACAATTGGTTTTATTTATGCCCTAATAAAAGACAGAAAAAACTCCACGCTTTGGGTTATTATTCCATCAGTTTTGGTTTTAAATGGATTGCCAGGATTTATCCTAAACGGCCCCTTTGAGCGCTATACATTTGGGCCTTTGGCTTTGATGAGCATCCTCTCTGGCTATGGAATAATCCAGCTTTATGAAGACCTAAAGCCCAAAATTAAGCTTTTGAACATTTTAACAATAGAAAAATGGGTCGCTTTATTTTTAATTGCCCAATTTATCTTTTTTAACGTCGCTGTTCTAAAGCTCAGCGATATAAGGGCAAAAGGAATCCAAGACTACGGCTATTGGCACGATAGGGAAGTTTTCAAAATTTTGGAAGAAAATGCTAATCCAAATGAATTTTTCGTAGGAACCCCCCATCCAGCTTTCCTTGGTTTTAAAAATTGGAAGTGGGCGGATAGAAATATACAAAAAGCCATAGAGCTCAATCCAGACTGGTTGATAACATTCGAAAGCTGGGTGAATTTTAGAGAAAACCCACACGAGATTGATGAGCTGGAGATCTATTCCATAGGGCCCTACTTAGTAATTCACGCCAAGGAAAAAGGCGCCATAAAAAAGTACGTCGTTTCAAGTGATTTGAAGCTCTGGAAATTTAGGAAATGAAGCGTTTAATTGTTTTTCTCCCAGTTATCCCCATTTTTCTTCTCGTCTTTTCATCCCTTAGCAAAAATAAAATCTTTTCTGCTAAGTCTTTTTCGTCCAATTTAGCTGGGAGTCCGCTCTTTTTTTCTTCAACAATTACTGGAAATTCTCCCACTCTACTGACTATGACTGGAGTTCCTAAGGCTAAAGCCTCCAAAATAACAATTCCAAAAGCTTCACTTTTGGAGGAAGGCAGGACTAAGATCTTAGCCGTTCTATAGCTCTCTATTAACTCTTTTTTGCTCACATGTCCAAGGAATTCGACGTTTTTCTCGAGATTTAGGTCTTTGGCCAATCTTTTATAATAATCTTCTAGATCCCCACTACCAATTACAATAAGTTTAACGTCAGGAATTTCTCTTTTAACTAAAACTAACGCCTTTAACAATAATTCTAGATTCTTCCACCTGTGGAATTTTCCCAATTGTCCTACGAAAAGAATAACATTTCCTTTTCCTTTGAAATCTGGCTCAGCGAGGAGAAAATCTTCACCAACTTTTGGATATTTTACTTTCGAATAAAATCCTTTTTTCCACAGAATCCCTTGAACGTAGCGAGAAACTGAAATGATTTTGGTGTTTTCCAGCGTTATCCTTTCAATTGTTCTTTCATAAAGCTCAGCGAGAAGGTCAACCCAAGAGCCCTTCTTTAGCTCTCCAGTATGATAAACAATTATTATAGGCTTTTTCAAGAGCCTGGCAACTAAGGAAGCTACATCTGCAAAAAATGGAACTGGGGTGTGGGCAATTATAAGATCAAAATTTTTTCTTTTCATCATTGCTAAAAGCTCAAAAGGCAGGAAAAATCTAATTGGTGTGTTTGAAAGAATGAAGTTTGGCTTTTTTCTTAAGATTTTAATCTTGCCAATTTTCTCATCTCTGCTTTCTCTCTTTGTTGAGCATATAACAACTACTTCATTCTCTTTACTCAGCTCTTTTGCCATTTCATAGGCATATCTCTCTAACCCACCTCCTTCTGGATAAAAGTAAGGGGAAACCATTAAAATCCTCACTCAAAGCCCTCCTTCAGCATTAGAGAGCTTATGAAGAATGAGAAAAATATCAGCTGAATGCTTAACGCTATCAGCGTCAATACTATTATAGCCGATCTTATTTCAAACAGCTCCCCATATCCTGCTGCCCTCCACTTCAAGAATATCCTAACACCCAAGACTAAACCCACTATAAACAAAATTCCACCGAGCATAAGCCCCTCCTCTAAAATTGAGTACCTCATGAAAAATTTCGTTATTCTGTCTGGTCTATCCAGCCCTTCCTTAACGGCATAAACTTTCCCTGAAATCCCGAAGTTTATTACTTGAAAGCCCACTATAGTCAAGAGACTCCCCAGAATCATAGTGTGCATTCTTAGAGGATTCGTGTTGTAGGCATAAGCCAAGAGACCAAAGCCAATAATTATTAAAAATAAACCAGGGAGCAGGAACAGGTATGAGGGTGAATAGAGGAGCATTAGCCTTAAATGCCTCCACCCATCTCTGAACGAGTGAAGCTTTGATTCACCAATTCTCGGATAATAAGTTATGGGCACTTCCTTAATTCTCAAACCTGCTTTCGCTGCTTCTATTACCATTTCGCTTGCAAACTCCATTCCACGACATTTCAGGGGGAGCTTTTGTAGTGCTTCCCTTGTTATTGCTCTGAAACCGCAGTGAGCGTCTGAAATCCCTATTCTGAAAAAGAGGTTTAATGTTTTTGTCAAAAGAGGATTCCCAATATAGCGATGTAACCAGGGCATTGCTCCAGGCTTAATGTCCCCTTTCAACCTTGTCCCAATGACAAAATCTGCTTCTCCTCTTATTAATGGCTCCAAAAACTTTGGAATCTCATCTGGACCATAACTCCCATCTGGATCCATCATTACAATATACTTTCCTTTTGCAATATTAAATCCCTCAAGATATGCATCACCGTAGCCTTTCCTTTCCTGTTTGATAACCTTTGCGCCTAAGCTCCTTGCGATTTCGGGTGTTTTGTCGCTGCTCTTATCTACTACTATAATCTCATAGGAGAGCCTCAGTTGATCCAACGTTTCCTTAATCTGCGGTATAATCTTGGCTATTGCCTCTTCCTCATTCATAGTAGGCAAAATCACTGAAACTTCAACACCCATTTAGGACCCTCTCATAGAACTTTTCTGTTAGTTCAGCTATGTTCTCCCAATCGTATCGTTTAGCGTTTTTCACGCAATTTCTTTTAAATTTTTTTCCGCTAAAGAGCGAAATTTCTATGTATTCTGCTAAAGAGCTTGGGGTAGGCGATGAAATAAACCCGTTATATCCGTGAATTATTAAGTCCTTAGATGCATTCATGGGATAATTGAGAGTTATTACGGGAAGTCCAGAGGCGTTCGCCTCTAAAACGACTATCCCAAAGCCTTCACGTTTGGAAGGGAGGACAAAAACTTTTGAAGATTTTAGATAAGATATGACTTCTTCGTAGTCTCTAAGAAAGCCGAGGAATTTCACATTTTGAGATAGCTTCAGCACTGATGCCAAACTTATCAGTCTCTCTTTTTCTGGGCCTTCACCAATAATTAAAACTTTCAAATCAGGAACGTTATTTTTTACTATTTCCACAGCTCTTAGAAGCAAATCAACGTTTTTCTCTTTTATTAACCTTCCAACGAAGATTACGTCATATTCTTCATCTTTTCCACTTACTTTTTGTATTCTCTTGAAATCAATCCCATTCGGAATAAATTCACTCGTCACGCCAAGAGAATGCAGTCTCTTCTGAGTTAACCTAGAGACGGAAACATTGTTTTTTGTCAATTTACTTATTACTTCTTCTATTTGGAGCCCAAATATTCCTAAGTCTCCTAAGTATTCCTTCCAGTATTCTCTCCAAACTTCATGCCACGTTATTACTAAGGGGGTATTCTTTATGATCGAATGAAACTTGGCCGAAAAACAAGAGAGGTAAGGAAATTGTTGGCAGTCTATAATATCGTATTCACCTTTAAATTTCAGCAAAAGCTTTGATGCAAAGTAAAGTGCCTCCTTTATTGATCTTTTTCCACCCTTATAGAGGTTCTTACCTTTCCCTACTCCATGGAACTTTATATCCCCTAAGTTTCCTTCTCCCCATTGGAGGCCAAACCAGTGAACCTCATGTTTTTTAGCTAGTCTACTCCCTATTTCATAAATCCTTTTTTCAACTCCTCCTTTGATCCAGGGATAAACAGCATCATAAATATAGGCAATTTTCATTTCTCACCACTCGAAACTTTGAATATCTTGAGTATGCCTCCATCAGAGTAGACGGGAGTTGACTCATTTGTAAACATGAGCTTAGCTAATGTTGTGTTAAATGCTTTTTCGTTCATTAGAACGGCATACCCATAGTTCAAATTTATATAGACTATTGCATTTGTCTGCATTACTGATTCTTTGAGCTTAACCTTTGTTATCTCTTTGCCTCTCTCAATCCACACCTCATTCGGCGTAAAGACTAATCTTGGTGTCGTAACTTTTACTTCCCACCTTTCTCCAGGTTTAGCCAAAATGTTATACTCAGCCCTAGAGAATAAGAGTGCCCCAACGGAGCTTTTTAAGGGTAGGAGAATTATGAAATAATCCTCGCTCTTCACATTTGCAGTTTCTAATATTGCCCCAAACTTATTAATGAGATCTAAATTGACAATGACATATTTGACATTCCTTTTTTGTAGTTCTTCCTCAGGTAATAGTCCCAAATAGTACTTCGCCACATACCAAGCGTTCCCCTGCCCGTAAACGCTATCAGAAATTGTTGGTCTCTCTGCATAGTATTGAACAAAGCCTCCATAGTCCCACCAAGTTAAAACAACGTCATTTTCGTTTGAATTGTCTTTTAAATAGAGAAGAGCGTTCTCCCAGTATTTATTCATAAAGGGTTTGGTATTTCTAACTGAGTTAAACGACAAGTATCCCATAGATGAAAAAATCAAGAGAATTAGAAAGAAGGATATGACCTGCTTTTTTGAAGTTTTTTCTTCGATAAGGTTAATTAATTCTGCCAATCCTAATCCTCCCATAAAAGCCAAAGCTAAGGATGACAAAAACATAAATCTCACTGCATTTGAGAGCAGGTATAGACTTGGTACTATCCAACCTAAGCTTATAAGAGCAAAATTGTCCTTTTTTTGAAGTTTCAATGCATAAAGTGGAGATATTATTAATGCCAAACTAAAGGCACTCCACAGATCAGAGAACCCAGGTCTTTGAAGCTCCATGATGGTTCCATAAAGTCCCTCTTTACTTAAATATCCAAAACCCTTCAGAAACACATTAAGCTCTTTTCCAAAAAATTTTGTCCCTACTATAATACCAAATAAGCCCAAAAATGAGAGGATAATAACTTTTTGCTTGGAATCTAATTCTAGCTTAAGGAGGAGGAAAAGTGCTAGGACTGCCAAGATTGATGGGAAGAGGAAATACTTTAAAAAGATAATTGGAAAATTAGTATAAAATGCACTCCAATGAGGGCCTGAGATTAGTTTGGCTATTATTGAACCAATTAGAATGGAACCCAGGAGAAGTAAAGATACTATAAGATCCTGTTTTTTCTCAGTTAAGAAGCCTTTAATCGCAAGCATGATTGATATTCCTAATGTAAATATGAACAACGTTTGGTAGCCCCACCAGAAAAATGCCGATAGTCCTAAAATTAATCCGAGTGCAAGGAAATATCCATAAAATTTAACTGTCTTTTCTTTGCTTTTGAATGCAAGAGAAAGCAAAAAGAGAGCGATAGAAAATAGGAACAGGATATAGTTATCGCCCCTGTAGTAGTTTGCCATTGACCTATGGACGTGTCCATACATCAGCGAAAGAAACATTGCAGAAAAAAACGCTTCTTTTCTTCCATATATATTTAGCATAGCTAGATAAAAGAATAGTATTGTTGAAATTCCAAAAATTATTGGGATTATTCTAAAGGTATCATATAAGGAGACCCCAAAAATGCTCAGAAATTTATACAGACAAATAGGAATATAGTAGAGTCCTAAAGGTTCCGTTATCTTTGCGCCATATGGAGCATTTGATAGAGGGTAAACTAAATCATGGACATTGTTTCTAATTATCTCTCTCACAACGGATACGTGTACGTATGGATCAAATCCGAAGAGATATTTGTATTTAAAGAGAGGGTATATCCTAAAGACCAGTGCAATTAAAAGTATGATGATTATAGCGCGCTTAGAGGAGCTTACCTTCTCTCCCAAAAGTTTACACCCCCAACTATTATACACATGACATTTGGTTATAAACTTGACTACTATACTTCTACTCACATTTATTACAAAAACCTTTATATCAAAAATTATAACTAATAATTGTAAAAATCTTGAGAGGTGCAATGGTATGAAGAAGTTTTTGTTTTAGCGGCACTATTAATTGGCATTGTTTTAGGAGCAACAGGACTACAACACGATCGACATTGGAGAGCTAAGCGGGAACATTATAATAACGAAGTTCGAAGTGACAAAAGTATCTCGGGAGGCAATGAAATTTCAACCGGAGAATTTGACATCAGAATAAGCAAAGATGGAAGTAGATTCTATGATGATGTTAAGCTCTTTGAATTTTCCAATTTAAAACCCGGTGACTCTAGAGAATTCAACTTCTATATAAAGAACAGTGGAGATATAAGTGTCTCAACATTAATGCTTTCCTTCAACGTTGAAGATTTGGAAAATGGAAAACCGACAGCTGCTGAATCCCTTGTTGACAACACCACAGATATTGGTGAGCTGAGCAAGAACATAGTTATAACAAAACTCTCCGTAACAAAAGAAGGCCAAACCTACACATTGGATCAATACATTGGGAAACTACTGAAAGAAATTAACGGTACTTCCATTTCTTTACTCAAAGAATCCTTAACTCCAGGAGAGCAGCTTAAAGTTACCATTGGCTTTAAGCTCAAAGAAGATGCCGGAAATGAGTGTCAAACAGATACAGCAAGAATAACCTTAAAACATCTACGCCGAGCAGTGAGTTTTTAAACTCTCTCCTCCTTTCTCTTTTGGTGTTCATGATGATTGGGATAATATTTGACATGGATGGGGTAATTTATAGGGGAAACACTCTCATCGAAGGAGCAAGAGAAGTTATTGAGTATTTAAAATCAAAGAACGTTCCCTTTGTATTCCTCACTAACAATTCCACTAGAAATGCGGAGATGTATAGAGAAAAGCTTCTTAAATTGGGAATTGATGTTGAAGAAGAGCAAATAATTACTTCTGGCTATGCAACTGCCCGCTATCTGCAGAAGCACTTTAAAAAAGGCAAAGTTTTTGTAATTGGAGGAAAAGGTCTCGTTGAAGAAATAAAGAACATTGGCTGGGAAATAATAAGCGTTGAAGATGCCAAAGAGAGATGGAGAGAAATAGACTATGTTGTTGTGGGACTTGACACAAAGCTGACTTATGAGAAGTTAAAGTATGGAACTTTGGCAATCAGAAATGGTGCAAAGTTCATTGGAACAAATCCAGACACGACTTATCCAAGCGAAGAAGGCCTCTTGCCTGGGGCTGGTTCAATTCTAGCAGCGCTAAGAGCATCAACGGGTGTTGAGCCTTTAGTAATTGGAAAGCCAAATGAGCCTGTTTTTGAAGTGGTTAAAGAAAAACTCACCGCAGATGAAATCTGGGTTGTTGGGGATAGATTAGACACGGATATAGCATTTGCAAAGAAAATAGGGGCAAAAGCAATAATGGTTTTAACTGGAGTGAGCACTCTAGGAGATATTGAAAAGAGTGAAATAGAGCCTGATTTGGTTTTGCCGAGCATAAAAGAGCTTTTGGAATATCTGAAAGTCCACATTGGTGATTAAGTATTTAACCTTGGCCTTCGAATACATAGTGAGGGAATTCATCATGGAGAGATTTGAAGTTGATAAGGAAGTTGAGGAGAAAGTTAATCAAATTCTACAAAAAGTTACTAAACTTTCCTTTGAAGACATACTCAGCTATGCACTGAAAAGTGAAGAGGAAGCAATACAGCTTTATAAATTCCTATCCCAAAAGCTTGAAGAGCCACATGCGAAGATGAAGTTTGAGCAGTTCATTAAGATGGAAAAGGAGCACAAAGAGAGAATTCTGGGAATTTTCAACGAGTTATTCCCAAACAAAAAACCCAGCAAAAGTCCATCTGCAACATGGGTTGAGATTTCAACTGAGATTAAGCCAGATATAAAAACTGTCAAAGACTATCTAGAAGTTTTGAAAGTTGCAATTCAAGCTGAAAAGCTTGCAGAGAACATATACAAATTCATCGCCAAGAATCTTTCTGATGAAGAGTACAAGAACATTTTCCTTGCCCTAGCTGAAGAAGAAAAAGAGCATTATGACTTCCTAAAGGATCAGTATAGATTCTATAAACGTGCTAAGGCCGAAGAAAGCATGCATGAAATGATGGATAAGCTGCTCAGAAAGGAGTAGATACAGATGAAAATCCAAGAGCTCCTTGAAAAAATCATTTGGCAAGAGAATGAGCTCTACAACTTATACAAGCTCGGCGAGACTTTTGCAGTTTATGAAAATCCTCAATTAGCTGAGCATTTTAGCTGGTTAGCAAGCGAAGAACTTAGACACAGAAACACTATACAAACCTTTCTTGAAGAAAAAACACTAGAGGATACTAAAGTTATTGACTATCTAGATGCACTGAGCATTGAGCCTTACTTCACTGATGAAAGGGTCAAGCCAAAGGATTTAGAAGACTTAATCCTTGAAGGGCTCATTAGAGAAAAGCACAGCTATGAGCTTTATCAAAAGCTCAGTGAAATTCTAGAAGGGTCTCTCTCCCAAATCTTTAGAATGATGAGTCATGAAGAGCTCAAACATGCTTACAGATTAAAGATAATGTATGAAGCTGTTCACAAGTGATGGATAAATTATCCGACATATGCCTTTTTCTATCCCTTCCTTTTACGACAGAGTATCATTATAATATTTGTCATCTTGGCAAGCCAAATATGGGCAAGGTATATTTACCCCGACTCCCTAATCCATAGCACTGATATTTCTACTAACATGTGCCATAATGATCAATAATGTGGCAGGGGTGTTTATATGGCAGTTGAAAAAGTAATGAAAAGAGATGGAAGAATTGTTCCTTTTGATGAAGGACGTATAAGATGGGCTATACAAAGGGCAATGTGGGAAGTTGGAATAAGGGATGAGAAGCTTTTGGACAAAGTTGTCAAAGATGTCATCAGCAGAATAAACGAGCTCTATGATGGGCAGATACCGCACATTGAGAATATTCAGGATATTGTAGAGCTTGAGCTGATGCGCAATGGTCTCTTTGATGTTGCTAAGGCTTACATCATTTATAGAAAGAAAAAGGCAGAGATTAGAGAAGAAAAGAAGAAGATACTCAACAAAGATAAGCTGGATGATATTGATAAGCGCTTTTCTATCAACGCTCTCCGTGTTTTAGCCAGCAGATATTTGATGAAGAACGAAGAGGGGAAGATAATTGAAAGCCCTCGTGAGCTGTTTGAGAGAGTTGCAATTCTCGCTGTAATCCCAGATTTGCTTTATGATGAAAGAGTTTTCTCTAAAGAAGGAGGCTTTGTTCAGGATTTGAAGAGGATTGACTACTACAGGAAACGCCTTGATGAATTTGATAAAAAGCTGAGCATTGGAAAATTTAAACTCAATAAGTACCATTTTGAGAGACTTTTAGCCCTCTATCAGGAGCTTGCAGAAAAGGGACAGATGAAAGTCAGCATTGATGAGATTATTAAGATGCTTGAAAACGGCGCTTTTGATAAGTATGAAGACGAAATTGAGGAATACTTCCGCTTGATGACAAACCAAGTATTCATGCCAAATACTCCAGCTTTAATTAATGCTGGCAGACCTTTAGGAATGCTCTCCGCTTGTTTTGTTGTTCCAATTGAGGATGACATGGAAAGCATAATGAAAGCAGCGCATGATGTAGCTATGATACAGAAAATGGGTGGCGGAACAGGGCTTAATTTCTCAAAACTCCGTCCAGAGGGAGATTTAGTTGGGACGACAACTGGTGCCGCATGCTTCACTGGGGACACCAGAGTGCTAACTGAAAGGGGGTTCATACCTATTGAAGAACTCGTGAAGACTAACCAATCACCGAGGATAATCTCTCATGAGGGGCCCAAGGAAATCGTAGAGAAATACGACAATGGTGAGATGGAAGTCTTTAGGGTAGTTACGCAGGATGGCTACGAAGTTAAGGTTACTAAGGAGCATAAGTTCTTGGTTTTCGATGAGAACGGTGATCCTATTCTCAAGCCTCTTATGGAGCTCAAAGAGGGGGACTACATCTACGTTCTTACCCCAGATGACTTTGATGCTCCGTATTTGGAGCTTAACACGAATGTGGAGCTAAAGGGCAAAGGTTACGAGGTCACCTTGCCGAAGCTTCTTGATGAGAGACTTGCATATCTACTTGGTATAATATATGCGGACGGCCATATAAGACACCAGTATGAGAATGGCAGAAGGAAAAACTCCAAGATTGAAATATACCTCAACATCGATGAGAAGGGCGTTAAGGAGAAAGTGAAGAAGTACTTCATTGAGCTCTTTGGCATAGAGCCTAAGGAGTTCGTTAGGGAGGAACAACATAAGGTTACACTTGTCATTCCTTCTACAAAAATCGTGAAGTTCCTCGAACTGAATGGTCTCAGCAAGGATAAGTCTGAGAGCATAGCTGTTCCTGAGTTAATCTTCCGCAGCAGGCCGAGTGTTATGGCAGCATTCTTAGCGGGATTTTTCGATGGGGATGGGTCTATTGATCAGCACTATAGAATTGCCCTGAAGTCTATTTCGGAGCGTTTCATCAAGGAAGCCCAGCTCCTCTTTATGGCCCTTGGAATAATCACGAGTATCCAAGAATACGAGCCTAAGGAAGGTAATCACAGAAAAGTTTACACTCTTAGAGTGCAGACGAGAGATATGAAGATTAAGGCTTTTGAAAGGCTTGTCGAGTCAGTTAAACTTGCAACGATTAGAGAAAAAGCTTTAATGGACTTGGAAGAGAACGGAAAGAACAAGAAATATTCTTTCCCCTTCAACGCAATCTACAAAATCAAGAGGCCTGAAGTTCGTGCGAAGATTCAGAGAGATTACAAGCTTCTTTCTTATAATTCAAAGGTTACACACAGGGCGTTCATAAGAAGGATTCTTGAGCTCAAAAATGAACTTGGTCTTGATGAAGAGGAAGTTAAGTACTTCAGCATGTTATCAAAGCTCTATCCAGTAAAAATATCAAAGATAGAGCCTCTCGGAGTTCAGAAGGTCTACGATATTCAGGTTGAAGGTGTTCATCTCCTCACAGGAAACGGTATCTACACCTCTAATAGTGGCCCTGTTAGCTTCATGCACCTCATAGATGCCGTTAGCGACGTAATAAAGCAAGGTGGAGTGAGAAGAGGGGCAAACATGGGAATTCTTGAGGTATGGCATCCGGACATTGAGAAATTCATCCATGCAAAAGAGAAAAATATTGGAACCAATGTCTTGAGCAACTTCAACATTAGTGTAGGCATTTGGGAGGACTTCTGGGAGGCTTTGAAAGAAGGCAGGAAATATCCGCTAATCAACCCAAGAACTGGGAAGAAAGTTAGAGAAGTTGATCCCAAAGCCCTCTTTGAAGAGTTGGCTTACATGGCATGGGCAAAGGCTGATCCCGGTGTCGTGTTCTTTGACATAATCAACAAGAGAAACGTTCTAGAGAAAGCAAAAGGTGGAAAGATAAGAGCGACCAACCCATGTGTTGTTGGTGATACAAGGATTTTAACACCCGAGGGATATCTCAAGATTGAAGAACTCTTTAAGATTGTAAAAGAGAAGAACGAAGAAAAAGTTGTTGCAGTTGAAGGAATAGCTGAAGAAGGAGAGGAATTTGCATATCCAATAACAATCTTACTTCCAAATGAAGAAGAAAAGAACCTTATTTATGAAACTGTTCATGGAAGACAGCTTGCTATAGCAGATCCCATTGAGGTCAAAGCCTATGTCTGGAAAGTTGGAAGGAAGAAGGTAGCGAGAATAAAGACGAAAGAAGGCTATGAACTAACAGCAACTCTTGACCACAAGGTGATGACAAAGGATGGCTGGAAAGCAGTTGAGGATCTCAAAGAGGGCGATTTAATAGCTTTGCCAAGATTTGAGGTTGAGGATGATTTTGGAAGCGAGAGCATTGGTGAGGATTTAGCTTTCGCCTTGGGATGGTTCATTGGGGATGGATACATTAACACAAACGACAAGAGGGTCTGGTTCTACTTCAACGCTGAAAAGGAAGAAGTCCTTGCTCAAAAAATCGCCGAAATCCTTAAGAAGCACTTCGGCTCAAAGGCTGAACCGCACAGATATGGAAGCGAAATCAAGCTTGGAGTGAGAGGCGAAGCGTACAAATTCTTTGAGAAAATTGTTAAAACCAACGAAAAGAGAGTTCCAGAAATTGTCTACCGCCTAAAACCAAATGAAATAAGAGCATTTTTAAGAGGTTTGTTTACAGCAGACGGATATGTTGACAATGACAGTGCAATAAGGCTAACTTCAAGAGATAGAGAGCTTTTGAGGGACGTTCAAGACCTCTTATTGCTCTTCGGAATATTATCAAAAATCTATGAAAGACCCTACAAAGGCACATTTGAATATACAACCAAAGATGGAGAAGAGAAAGTCTATGAAGCCCAGGGCTATTATGAACTTGTTATAGCAAACTACAGCAGAAAGCTCTTTGCAGAAAAAATTGGCTTTGAAGGGGAAAAGCAGGAGAAGATAAGCCTTAAAAAAGTGAAGATTGATGAACCTTATGCAAGAGTTGAGAGCGTTGAAATCCTTGGAGAGGAAATTGTTTATGACCTAACTGTCCCAGAGATTCATACCTATATTTCAAACGGTTTCATTAGTCACAATTGTGGAGAAGAACCTCTCTACGAGTACGAATCTTGTAATCTCGCCTCTATAAACCTTGCAAAGTTCGTAAAATACGACGACGAAGGAAAGCCATACTTTGACTGGGATGAATATGCTTATGTCATTCAAAAAGTTGCCAAATACTTGGACAACTCAATTGACGTCAACAAGTTCCCGCTTCCAGAAATCGACTACAATACTAAGCTCACTAGAAGGATAGGCGTTGGAATGATGGGATTAGCAGATGCTCTCTTCAAGCTCGGCATTCCATATAACAGCAAAGAAGGATTTGACTTTATGAGGAAAGTCACTGAGTATCTAACATTTTACGCCTACAAATACTCAGTTGAAGCAGCAAAGAAGAGAGGAACATTCCCACTCTATGATAAGAGTGACTATCCAGAAGGAAAGCTCCCAGTTGAAGGATTCTACCACAGGGAAATCTGGAATTTGCCTTGGGATGAGCTTGCTGAGGAGATTAAGAAACATGGAGTTAGAAATGCAATGGTCACAACATGCCCGCCAACAGGAAGCGTTAGTATGATTGCGGACACATCAAGCGGAATCGAACCAATATTTGCCTTAGTTTATAAGAAGAGTGTGACTGTTGGCGAATTCTACTACATTGACCCAGTGTTTGAAGCTGAACTCAAGAAGAGAGGCCTTTACAGTGATGAATTGCTGGCAAAGATAAGCAATAACTACGGCTCAGTTCAGGGACTTGAGGAGATTCCAGAGGATATGCAGCGTGTATTTGTTACAGCAATGGATATTCACTGGCTTGACCACATTTTGGCCCAGGCTGAGATTCAGCTCTGGCTAACAGATTCGGCAAGCAAAACCATAAACATGCGAAACGATGCGACGGTTGAAGATGTCAAAGCTGCTTATCTCTTAGCATATAAGCTGGGCTGTAAAGGCATAACTGTTTACAGGGATGGTTCGTTGAGTGTTCAAGTCTACAGCGTCGAAGGTGAGAAGCGCAGGAGAGTTCCAGCAAAGCCAAGCGAATATGCAAAGAAAGTCTTAAAGGAAATTGTCGAGAAAGAACCATGGCTTAGAAGATTCATTGATGTTGAAGCAATAATAAATGGGACCAATGGGAAGAAAGAGAGCCTCAGCTTCAGCTTGAAAGTTAGTTCCGCACAAAAACATAAAGAGTCCAACAAAAGTGTTGGAGGTCAGAAAGGCGTTTGTCCCGTCTGCGGAGCTCCAACTGTTTTTGAAAGCGGTTGTGAAGTTTGTAAGAACTGCGGCTGGAGCAAGTGCGTTATCTCCTGAATTTCCTCTTTAATCTTTATTTTCAACCTGTTAAAAAATTTTATTGCTAAATTGATGGAAAAAATATTTATTCAAGTTATGTTCATATATTATGGGTGGGTAAAGTGCCTGTTAAATATGAGCTTAAAGATTTGTTAGACATAGTCGATTGGAATGAAAATCTTTCAATAATAGAGCGGGATTCGCGATCTCTAGGCTATGCTTTGGGGCTCAGCATGCTTAAAATACTCATTGAGCGGGAGGAATTTGTATGGCTTGTTCTTTTTGAGCCACTCTCAGTTCTTCGTACAAACCTTAAGATGGTTGGGTTGCATCTTGAAGAGCTCCTCCAGAGAGAGAACTTCTACATATTCGATATCTACGGCAGTGTTACCAAAATTAAACGAAATCTTCCCCACATTTATCAAGTAAAGGGTGATATCACCGGAATAAGTTTTGTTGCAAAATACATGGAGATTGCATCTTCTGCACTCTCAGAAACTTTGAGGAATTTAGGAGTTGAGGAAATCGAACGAGTATGGACACTTGGGTTCTTGGACTCAAGCGTTGGTAGGCTCTTTGACAATCCTGTTGAAATCTACAAGAGAATGTGGCTTCTCAAATATTCTCCGAGGATAAGACTGCCTATAAAGGATATACGTAGTATAATCATTTACAACTCATCAGAATTTCCCAAGCTGGAGAGTTTTATCTACGATGTATCTGATTATGTTTTGGAGAGCTTCGTTGTGGGTGAGAATGAGTTAAAGCATTTAATAGTGGTCTCAAAGTCTAAGAGGCCGGAGCTTGAAAATTTGGTACTTGAGTATCTCTTTGATGGAGGGGAGGGCGTTGATTAATCTTGGCATTCCTCAGCTCGATAAAATTATCGGTGGCATTGAGGATGGCTCTTTGATTGCATTGATTGAAAGAGATCCCCGCTCATTGGGGAGTTTAATCTCTCTTCTAGTTGCAAAGAAAAAGCTTGAAGAAGGTCATTTGGTTGTTCTCTTCAATAAATCTCTTCCTCTTCCAGTCCTATTGAACAGATTGGAAAGTGTTGGAATTAATGTGGATAGATACTTAGGAAATGGTCAGCTTGCAATACTTGATGTTTTTGACAGCTATTATGAGGTCAGGTATGACATTCCGAATGTGTTTTACATCAAGGGTGGAGTTCAAGAAGGTTCATATCTTCAAAAGTCCGTGAAAGAAGTACTGAGCATCAAAAGGGAGTGGGTGAGGAGAGGCTTGATTGATGAAAACAAAGAACTCTGGGGAATTAACTACAAGCTTTCGGACTATCTTGACATATTCAGTGAACATGGATTGATAAAAATCATTGAAACTACCTCTGAAATTAGATTTGTCCATGAGGCTTATACAAAGTATCCAAAAGGAACAAACATCTGGGTATTTTCAGGAAATAATCAAACAATAATTAATTTGCTTTACAGAAGAGCGGACTATGTAATTGAAACTAGGAGTATTCTCACTGAGGAAGGCGTAAAAAGAGA
The DNA here is from genome assembly GCF_012027375.1 of Thermococcus sp. LS2. NCBI lineage: Archaea > Methanobacteriati > Methanobacteriota > Thermococci > Thermococcales > Thermococcaceae > Thermococcus > Thermococcus sp. LS2. Next base: position 168,554 of record NZ_SNUI01000004.1, read on the forward strand.
ATTATACCTAATTAAGATGCCAAAAATGGGAAGAATTAGGAGATTCACATATCAGATTAAGGGAAATGAGTTCAGGATAGTTTAAGCTATTTTTGACAAGAACTTGTAAACGCTGAATTTTTAAATTATTACCCCTATTCTACATTTATCAAGGAGGTGACAATATGGACAAGGTTTACCTCACATGGTGGCAGGTTGATAGAGCAATATTCTCATTGGCTGATAAACTGAGAGAGTACAAGCCCGATGTCATTGTTGGAATAGCGAGGGGCGGCCTAATTCCAGCAGTAAGATTAAGTCATATTTTAGGGGATATAGACCTCAAAGTAATAGATGTGAAGTTCTACACTGATATCAACGAGCATACAGAAATGCCAAAGATAGTAATCCCAATATACGGGGATTTAAAAGACAGAAAAGTTGTTATCGTTGACGATGTCAGCGACACAGGGAAGACACTGAAAGTCGTTATAGAGGAAGTTAAGAGACTTGGTGCAAAGGAGATAAAAGTTGCTTGTTTAGCTATGAAGCCCTGGACTTCAGTCGTGCCAGACTTCTATGTGTTTAGAACTGACAAGTGGATAGTGTTCCCCTGGGAGGAATTTCCGGTGGTGGTTAGGGGATGAGGGCTTTTATTGCTATTGATATCAATGATGAAGTTAGAAAAAAACTGACTGAAGCACAGGAAAAAATTGCAAGAACTAAAGCTGCTAAAATTAAGTTTGTTGAATCTGAAAATCTTCACATCACTCTAAAATTTTTGGGTGAGATAACTGAGGAACAAGCTGAGGAAATAAAGGAAATTCTCCAAAAGATAGCGAGTAAGTATAAAAAACATGATGTTAAAGTCAAAGGTATTGGTGTGTTTCCAAATCCAAACTATATCAGAGTAATTTGGGCTGGTGTTGAAGGGGATGAAATTATAAAGAGCATAGCTAGTGACATTGAGCGTGAACTAGGAAAACTTGGCTTTAAAAAGGATAAGGACTTTGTTGCTCATGTAACAATTGGAAGAGTGAAATTCGTTAAGGATAAGCTTGAGCTTGCAATGGCTCTTAAAGAGCTGGCAAATGAAGATTTTGGAGTTTTTAGAGTGGAAGCAATTGAGTTAAAGAAAAGTACATTGACTCCTAAGGGTCCAATTTACGAAACACTGGCAAGGTTTGAACTTAAGGATTAGGTTTTTATTCTTCTTTTCTAACTTTATCTTGGTGATTTCATGGAACTTTCAGAACTTTTAAACCAAGTTCTTAAAGAAATCAAGCCAAGTGAAGAGGAGAGAGAGCTTGTTGAGAAGGTAAAAGGAGAAGTTGAGAGTATTGCAAAAGAAACAATTGCTGCCTTTGGTTATGATGTTGAGCCCTACTTCGTTGGCTCTTTAGCTAAAGATACCTATCTAGCTGGAGATCACGATATTGACCTCTTTTTAGCATTTCCTCTTGAAATTCCATTGGAAGGGCTGAGAAAGGAAGGTTTGGAGCTTGCAAAGGCTATTGGGGAAAAGCTTGGGAAATATGAGGTTGCCTATGCCGAGCATCCTTATGTCAGAGCTTTTTATAGAGGATTTAAAGTCGATTTGGTGCCGTGTTACAATGTGAGAGACTGGAGAGAAGTGAGAACGGCTGTTGACAGGTCAATTCTTCACATGAAATGGGTCTTGAAGCATTTAAATAGCAAAAATGACGAAGTTAGGCTTTTGAAGAAGTTCTTCAAGGGGATTAATGTTTATGGCAGCGAGATTTATGTCAAAGGGTTTTCGGGCTATCTCACCGAACTCTTGATAATAAAATACGGCTCATTTCTCAAAGTCCTTGAGAATCACGACTTCATGCTTAGGCAGAAGATCATTGATTTGGAAGGCTGGCTGAAGAAAGAGCCGGAAGTAGCGATGAAAACTGTAAAGAGAGAGGCTGATGCTGACGTTCCGCTGATAGTTATTGACCCTGTTGACCCAAGGAGAAATGTTGCTTCAGCTTTAAGCTGGGAAAAATTTGGGATCTTCTACTTTAAAGCTAAGCAGTTCCTAGAAAAGCCTGCAAGAGAGTTTTTCTTCCTGGAGCAGAAGAAAATTGGGGATTACAAAAAGCTCCTGAGAGAAAAAGGGACAAAGCTTGTAACCCTGCTCTTTGAGAAGCCAGACTTAATAGATGATCTCCTTTTACCTCAGCTGGAAAAGAGTGCGAAAGGATTTATGAAAGCCCTAGAGCTTCAAGGCTTTAGGGTGTTTGAGGCTCACTGGGGATACAAAGACAAAGCGTTCATAATGCTCGAAGTTGACAGAGTTGAAAGGTCAAGAATTGAGATTAAACCTGGTCCAGAGTTCTTTACGGAGAGAGGTCTGAGGTTTTACTCAAAGAATCAGAAAGTCTGGATTCGCGGAAAGCGTTTGTATTCAGAGAAGGTGGTGAAAGAAAGCATCGTTGATGTCATTAGAGGGCTTTTAGAGAAGAATCAAGTTTCTTTAGGAAAACAAGTTAAGGAGCACATAATGCAAGCTGACATCCTGATCAACTTCGTTCCCCCAGAGCTTAGCGATGAGGCGTATCTGTTCCTAAGCAGAGAAAAATGGAATTTAAAAGACTAAACACTCCTATGCTCACACCATTCCTTGTTTTCCCATTCTCCGTGCCTCTCACCGGAAATGTGTCCTGTATCAGCTACTGCTTGCTTTAAATCATAGAGGCTTTCTATAGCACTCCTAATATCCTGCGGCAGGTCTTCCTTTCCAACGTATAAAGCCGCTCTTGTGACCACGTTGTACTTGCTGTTTGGGACTTCACTTTCAAGCGAGGCAAACCATGCATTTTCACTTGTCTCCCACCCTTCCATTCCTTGCATTCTGAACAAATCATAATCATAATAGAGCTGTGGGAAGGCTAAGAGCTTCATGTATTCGAGCAGTAAAAAGTTCGCTCTTTCGCTGTTCTCTTCCATGTAGATTTCTATCAGCTCAATTAGAGCTTTGCTTATAGCTGCGACGTTTCCAAATGTTACCCTTGTGTCTATGTGCTCCCAAAACCTTGGGCATGAGTGGTTTGCTAGGAGCATTATGTAGTAAATTCTGCCAAGCTTTAGACTCAGAGCGGGATCAACATCTTTTATTGGCTCAGTTATGTAATCAACGCTTGTATCTAATTCAAAATATTCGTAGTGCTCCCTGAAGAATATCCTAGCATATCTGACTAGGAACTCCTTTATGCTGTCATCGTCGGCATTGGAATATTTTTTGATTAAGTCCATAACTCCAAAGCGAACAGCCCGATTAAGCTCGCGGAAGAGCTTAGTGAAGGCAAACTTCCAGAGCTGAGAAACCTTTTTTCCTTTATACCAGCGGTGTATTACTTTATTATCTTCCCTTCTCACCCCAGTCCATCTCATATCACTAGTCCTTCCATCTATGCTCAAATCGTAGTAGTCGCTCCAGCTCGAGTAGTCTTTAACGTTTATTCTAAATTGCTCGCTGCATTCTCCTTCTAAACACTTATGCTCTCCACTCAGCTTCTTCCTCACGAATTCAACGGCATTTACTGCCTCGACTCCCTTTTCTTCCAGCCCTTTGACCCATTTCAAAAACTTATCAAGTTGCTGCGGATTGCTGAGTAAAGCCTCCAAGTCGCTTGAAAGGAACACTAAGTAGGGAATTTCCTCTTTCTCTTTGAAGACATCCACTCTTCCTTCAGCAACTGCTCTTATGAGCCCCTCAGCGTCCAAGGTATTGAACGCAAAAGCATCGCTCAGCTGGTGGTCTCTACCAAATAGGAACGCTGTTTTGCTATCACACTTGTAGGTGTTGCATGAAAACTTAGCCTGGGGTATGTTTAAGCCTATGAACTGTCTCTCATCAAGCAGAAAAACAACTCTCTTATCAGTCGCTTCAGTGATAATCCCAGCAGTCTTCTTTGTTATTACATTCTCGGGGAGCCAGAAGCCGACAACGCTTTTATCCTTTATAAATGGATCATAAAAGTCAAAAGAAACTTTAGCTAAAATCTCTTGCTCAAAAATGCTCAAATGTGGCATTATTGGGTGAAAAGGAACTGTTGGAACAGCTTCAACGTAGTTTTGAAATGTTTCCACGATCTCTCCATAAATTTTGGGTTTGTATCTGAGAACCATATACAATGTGAAAGGCTCAAAATCAACACTTACGCTTCCTTTTTTGAGCAGCATTAGTGTATCATCAACGTATTCGTAAGCCTTGATAACTGCTCTCGTCCAGTTTCTGCCTTTGACCTCTATATCTCTGATTCTCAGCGAGACTGGACTTAATCTTTCAGAGTATTTTATCGGATCCCACCCAGAGCCGTCGTGAATATAAATTATATCCCCCGGCTGATATGCATGAAAATGATACCCAAATTTTTGGAACATGGTATCACCTTGAGTGAATTGGTTTAGCTGGTATAAATTACTTGTGCCCATGTCTTTAACTCGATAACTTAATAAGGGTACCCTAATGGCATTAGGTTGGTGGAGTTGATGAATGACCTTGAGCTTAAGAATTATATCACAATGCTGAGAGCTAGAATGAGCTTCGCTGAGAAGCTTTATGGAATTAGGATGAACTATTTGCCTCTCGTCGTTGAAGATGAGATAATAATCCTTGACAAGAACGACGGTAAAATCAAAAGGCTGAGAGATAAAAAGCCTCTCAGTGAGAGCGAGCTTAAGGCCTTTTTACCCAAAATTAGGGAGAATATTGAGAAAGGCATTGTAGATTTGTATCTGACGATGAACTTCCAGTGCATTCACGGTCCCGGGGAGTAGCCTCCATAAACCACTGGCAGAAGCTTTACATAATCGTTTTCTTTCAGCTTGTAGTTTTTTTCAACTTTGCGCTCGTTTACGAGTATGTGGTGTTCCTCTGCACTTATCTTCAGCTTTCTAAGCAGATCCTCAACAGTTGAGCCTTCTTCAATTTCAATATCAAATTCTGGAGAGAATTTTAATGCGAGCTCTCCATACATTCTAATCCTTACCTTCATTTCTCAACCCCAGTAAAAAGCGTTCGAGCTTTTCATAAACCTCTTTTGGGGCTTCTCTGATTGGGGACAGCTTTAGCTTTGGTTTTTCAAGTCCAACTACGAGTTTTTCAAAGAATTCAAGGGCATTCCTCATAGCTTCCTCTTGAGTCATGCCAGGAGGGATGTCATTGTCAAAGTAGTACCAAGTATCAGCTTTCTTATCATATAATGCCAAGCTGGGCAGATATTCTCCACATTCTCCTCCGATTGTTAGTTCAATGAGTATTTCATCGTTTTCGAGATAGCCTCTTTTTTCAAGTTCTTCTCTCCACATTTATCTCACCGATGGAAAGATAGATGGGAGGAATAAAAAGCCTTTTCTAAACCAAAAGTTAAACCCCCAAGCGCTTCTTGATTCGCTTAACTTCTCTTTTTGCTTCCTCTAAGCCAAGCTCTTCGAGGACTTCTTCCTCAGGAATGCCGTTTTCATCATAGCCAATCTCTCCATAGTACTGCCTGAGCTTTTCTCTAATTTCCTCTCTCGTGGGAGCTTTTCCTTTCACTGGTCCGCTTGGCAGAGGCTCATAGAATCTTGGTGGATTGTCGTCATCCCTTCTTGGATCCCAGTAAACATCTGGCCCTCCGAGTAAGAGGAGAATTCTCTGGAGGTGAATTATTCTCAGCCCAGTTTCATTGAACCACTTATCTGGGGTTAAATCAAAGCCTGTGACTGCATTCCCAAACTCTATTATTTTTTCAAAGCCAGGCTTTGTAACAAACGAGCATATCACAGCTGAGTCATAGAAAGCGTTAACCAGTTCACCTTCATAGCTTCTCGCTGGAAGACCAGCGGTTGCTGTGTGATCTCCTCCCTGCACAGATGCGGCATAGCTTATATCTTTGGTATAGTCGAGGTTGCTTCTAATTCCATGTGCACCTATGCCAATACCCTTCACATGAACTGCATACCTAATAGCATCAACTCCTTTCATTGCGCTTATCTTTAATGCTGCTCTATAAGTTCCTTCAGCCAAAATTTCTCCTATTCCTTCCTTGTTTACAATCATTTCGAGAAGTTTTGCAAACGCTTTCTCATCTCCCCACTTAAGCTCAAAGCCTAAGTCATCTTTCGTTAGTATTCCCCTTTGATAAAGCTCAGCGGCAAAGCCTAGAGTATTTCCGGCATTTATCCCATCTAGCCCATATTCGTCAACCAAATAAGAGAGGTATACAATCTTTTCTGGCTCAAAGATTCCTAAGTTGGTTCCCATGTAAGCCATGAGTTCATAATCGGGAGCATCTGTAATTGCACCCTTATAGGGGCCGTACCTTAAATACGAAATTTTCATGCAGTTTACTGGACAGCCATAATCTGCCCAGTACTTCTTTATCCATGCTTTAAGTTCAAAGTTCACGACGCTGATTTCTTCGTTGTCATGATACTCTTCCTGCCAGTTTCTGACTGGTTGGCTTGAGCGGTCTTTTCCAACGCTGTAACCGCCAGCCCCAGTTCCCCACTGTCTAAATGTTGTAAGCGTCAAAAGCTCTCTTTGAAATTCCCTCAGCATAGTTTTGAACTTCTCCTTATCATAAACGGGAGGTAAAGCCTTGCTTCCCTTGACAACAATGGCTTTCAGCATTTTGCTCCCCATTACAGCCCCAAAACCGCCGTAACCAGCGGCATGCATCAGCTTAGTCATTATCGCCGCAAAGCGGACTTTATTCTCTCCCCCTTTACCAATGTACATAATCGCAGGCTCTTTTGGAATTCCCCTAAGCTTTTCCTTCTTTTTCAGTTCTTCATGAACGTCCTTTGTCAGAGTCTTAACGACCTCGACACCGTTCATTCCCCAGTATTTGCTCGCATCTCTAATTTCAATTGTGTCATCATTGACGAATAGATAAACCGGTTCTCTAGCTTTTCCCCTAATTATTATCCCATCGTATCCAGAAGCTTTGAGCTCGATTCCTACCTCGCTGCTTAAAACGCTCCCAACAACACCGTTGCTCTCTGGGGACTTAGATACGACGGCAGTTTTCATTCCTGGGTAATAGCCTGTTAGAGGTCCTGTTAAAATTAGCAGAAGGTTTTCTTTACCGAGAGGATCAACATTTTCCCATCTTTCACCAAGCTCCTTCCAGAGGATGTAAGTGCCTAATCCCCTCCCACCATAGAACTTCTTTAATATTTCTTCATCAATTTCGACAACCTTTATTTTTTCCTTGCTTAAGTCAACATCAATAAGCTTTCCAGTGTAGCCATACATTTTCTCACCTCACAAATTCCTCTCCATACATTTTTCTCGCCAAATTCATGCTCTTCTCCACTGGCTCCTTTGCAAAAGTTCTGTATATTGAGCGGTAGTTGCCCTTAACGAGAATTAGAGCATCATGGCCAGCCTCATGGCAGACTTCAACACACTTTGGATTCCCACCACATAAATCGCAGATGACAACACTGCCTTTCCCAGTTGGGATTCTGGGAACTCTCCCGGGGCAGGCTAAAATACAGGCTCCACACTCTGTGCACTTCTCCTCATCAACTAGGACAGCTCCGGTTTTTTCATCAACACTTAGTGCACCAAAATTGCAGGCATTCACACAAGGATAATCTGGACACTGGACACAAGTATGGGGAACATTTACACCAGGCAACAGCTCGTAAATCCTTATGCGAGAGGCCTCTGGCCATATTATTCCCTCATGTTCTAAAGAACAAGCGACTTCACATAATCTGCAACCACTGCACTTATCTGGAGTTACAAGAATCCAAATCCTTTCCTCACTTTTTGTTTCCTCTCCCATGGTATACACCTAAAAAGATTTTTATGCTTATGAGGTATATATCCTTTATGCAAATCAAAGCGTTTAAATTGGAATCTGAAAATACCTTTATAACCCAGAGAGCGAGGTCATTTCGATGAAAAAAGCTGAAGCAGTACTTTTAGGCATCACAGCAATATGGGGATTCACTTTTCCAGCAATGAAAGTTAGTCTTGATTATATTTCCCCGATTCTTTTCTTAGCGTATCGCTTTGGTATCGCCTCACTCCTGATGCTTTTAATTTTTAGAAACAAAGTTCTGCGAAACGACACACTTAAAGAGGGCTTTATTTTGGGCATAACTCTGTTTTTTGGACACGGATTCCAAATAACTGGTTTAAAATATACGACAGCCTCAAATTCTGCCTTTATAACATCTCTCTATGTGGTATTTACTCCTTTCATAGCTTATTTCATTCTTAAAGATAAACTTGAGCTTAGGGATTTTGTTTCATTAATTATCGCAGTTATAGGGCTCTATTTAATATCTGGAGCAAGTCTAAAGTTCAACAAAGGCGATCTGCTTACTGTTCTATGTGCACTCTCTTTTGCTTTTCAGATAGTTTTAGTTCAAAAATTTGGAGAGAAGGATTACCTTAGCCTCGCATTTTGGCAGATATTCTGGAATTTTGTGTTCTCTTTTACGTATGCTGGAATTGTAGAAGGCTTCAAATTCCCAACCAATTATCTTCCTTGGGTAGGCATTCTTTACACATCGCTTTTTGCCACGGTCATAGCGTTTACGCTTCAAATTAAGTATCAGAAGGAGACGAAAGCTCATAAGGCGGCCTTGATTTATTCAGCGGAGCCGATATTTGGGCACATTGCGGCTTTTATAACAATTAGAGAAGTGCTAAGCTTGAAGGGTTACGCTGGTGCAGGACTAATTTTGGCTGCTATATGGAATGAAATAAGAAATGAGAGGGCTTAAACTGGAGTGGGAGTTCCACTTATATCTGGGGACGCAGAAGATGCCTTCTTTGGATCTTTGATTCCAATCCGCATTACCTCTTTCACTCTTTCAATGTCAACAATAGTGTTTATGCACCCTGCCTTAAGGAGTGGAACTGCTTGGAGAGGTATTTTTAGTATAGAAAGCTTTTCTGCAGCTTCAGCTAGTTCAGGCCAGCAGGCAATTCCAATTGCTGCTTTTATCTCGCCCTTCGGAACCTTCTCCTTGAGAATCTTTTTGACTAAACTTCCTCCTGGAACTATGTAGAACTGCTTGTATCCGAGCTTTTCTCCATACTTAATTATCTCCCCGATTGAGCACTTTCCGCACTTTGTGCATTTCCATCCATATTCGCCGAATTCTGCTGGACATTCTTTGACATTCCTTAGACATTGTGGTATGAAAACCGCTCTTTTCTCAACTGGAACTTTTGCAAAATTCTCTTTATATGCCTTATTCTTAAGCTCAACGTAGATTTGATCTGTAAGTTCTTCGTCTTCGCTAATTAATGAAAGTGCTATTCTCACGGCATTTCTTGTACTCAAATCAGCACCTAATGCAAAGAGTTTGGCTATTGTGTTTTCTAAGCTCATGGTTTTCACCACTGTGAAAAGCCTTAAATTTCTATGTGCATATAAACCTTTAGCCCTCCCCACTCACACCTCCGGGACAAGTGACCGGAGGTCGGTCGGGGAGGGTACACTACTTTAAGAGCCTCTTTAAGAGTGCCCATTCTTTTTTGCTCCATGCTGAGGGATTTGTTACAAGGAGGAGAGAGCCGTTATATAGGATTATAAAGTCCCTCAACGAGCTCAGGAACTTGACTATAGACTCAAAGCTGTTGTACATTATGAGATACTCAAGACAATCAATTACTATAACCCCCTGCTTGTTCACTGCAGCAGTAGCGCGTAGATACCTATTTGCCAGCTCTGCAATCTTTGCTAAATTAGTTGGGGAGATAGTTTTCACGTCCTTTCCAGTTATGTGGGTTATGAAGTATGCTTCCCACTTCTCTGGGACGTCTGAGATGTCTCTTAGGAATGCAAGAACTTCAAAATCCCTAAGAGATTCCTTTATTCGTTTGTATGTGTCTTCATCAACGATTAAAACTCCTGTCTCAATTTCAATTTTTTGACTTTCTTCTTTTTTAAGCAATTCTTGAAATCTTTCAGTCCTGACGAATTGGATTATTGAATAAGAGGCCATAAAAGTGAAAAGTGCACCTAAAACGAATCCAATAGGAGCAAACCACTCTACTGGTCTCAAGAGTGGGTAATCCATGTCGTGAATACCATACAACATTAAAGAAATCGCCAATAGTGTTGCCTTTTTGCAGTAAATCCTTGAGATAGATACTGTGAGAACACCTGCAAGAAAAATGTAAAAGCCAGAAAGTCCATATGGGATTCCTATGGACATCAGCCATTCTGAGGTATTTCTAAGATTTGTTATACCGATTAAATACAAAGTCATTACCAATGGTACTGATGCGACATAAGAGAACTCCGTGGGTATTGGACAAAATGCCTCTTCTTCAATCACTCTTAAAATTCCATAAAACAGGAGAGATGCAAAGAGAGCTTCAAAAATGGAGTTCAGTTCATGAATGCTAACAATGTCAAAAACAATTGAAACTGTAGCTGAAAGCCATGCTAATGCTAAAATGAGGGTGGATTTTCTGTTTCCACTATGGAAAATGTAAAGTAAATATCCAGCCGCTATCAGCTTTATAGATAAGCTTAATCCTCTACCAATATCAAGAAATAACTTGTCCATACTATCACATCATTTACATAGTTACGACTTTAGAGTATTAAACAATTTCGGCTCATCAGGGCTAGACCTCATCATCTTCTTCAGCTTTTCCGGAGTCCAATCATCGCCCAAAATAGAGCTCCTCATTTATCCTCGGTATCATTGCCATCAAAACTGCCAGTTTGTTCAGCTCTTTTCTTAGTAGCTTTCCTCTTGTTAAAAAACCTATCGCCCCTATGGTCTTCTTTAACTCTCTATCACCGCTGAGTTCGCTCATTGGGAGTGCAACTTCAACTCCTTCTCTCAAAACTCGCTCAACAGCATAGGGAGGATATTCAAAGCCCGGTCCATGACCTAGGGTTATCTTCCCTTCTCTATCAACAATTGCACAGAACTGGATGTCCATATATCCTGTTATGCTGTAGGGAACTTTATAAAGACCAGCCTCTATTCCAACGCCTAAGTCTGCATTACCTTTCTTTAAAGCCTTCTTTGCTCTATTAATTGCTCCTTCAATTGTCTTTTCCAATCCTATTGGTTGGTCTCCAACTTCACTATCAACTTCAACTGCTATAACTTCAACATCTCCATAAAACTCTCTCATAATTTCCTCAACAGCCTTGACCTTTGTTGGGTTTGTTGAACCAACTGCCACTCTCATGAGTCTCACCTTAGCAAGATAGTGTATATTACTCCCAGAATAAACAAAACGGCTCCAGGAACTAAAAGCTTTCTGTAAACTCTTTCTAATTCTGCTTTATAATATTCAGCTGAGAAAACTAGACAAAGATGCACTGGACTAAATAGCATCCCCATGTAACCGCTGAGATATGCGAGAGCGATTTTATCAAAGCTTGTGAAGAAAGGAAGTAAAAGCGGAAATGCCATTCCAACGTATGCAAAGCTTATCCCCGTCATTAATCCCACAATGAATGGTGTTAGAGTTATCACAAAGGTTACTGGAAGGTTTAATTGAATTATTGCTTTTGGTAGTGCACTAACGGCTCCCGTTGTTTGGAGAATGTACTTGAAGTACATAACAGCAAGGAGCAAAAATATTATTTTCGGCTGAGTTCCATGCTTAAGAATCTGCTTTTTATCGAGCTTCTTGAAATGGGGGAGTAGTGTAGATAAAAATCCTACAAGTGCTCCATAGACCATGTCATATCCCAAAACAATTGAAATCAAAATTATCACCAATATTGGATAAGTTGCTTTCAAAAGGAGTTTTGCACCTTCTTTTCTGTTTCCAATTTCAGATGTTTCATCGCTTATAGGCTTCAGTAATAGGATGTATCCAATGATTATCATCAAAATAGTCAGCGGGAACATCTTGGTGCTGAACTCTCTAACAGCTATTCCTAAAATGGCTGAGGCAATTATGATAGCTTGGTACATTGGCCAAGAAAACTCCCAGACATGCCTAAACCAGTAGTTTACAACAGTTTTTTCTTCAGGCTTTAAGTTGAGTTTATTGGCAACTTCCTCAATCATCGGGGCTGAAACTAAAGCACCGGCTGGCATTGGCATTAAGCCTATCAGAGCTGGGAGCATTGCAAGTGAATATTTAGCTTTGGGAAACAGCTCTTTGATAGCTTTTTCCATGTTTTTGAGATACCCGATTTGGGAGAAAATATTTGTCATTGCCATTATGAATACGATAATCAAAATCAGCCTTACTGTGCTCCAGGCAGTTGAAGAGTAGTAAAAAGCTTTAATCAGTTCCAATGGCGTCAAACCAAAAAGAATTCCCAGTAAAACTGAGCCGGCAAAGATTGAAATTCCCACATGGACTTTTAGGCGAATAAGGATTATTACAAAGGCGAATGTTACGAGCAGTTTAAGCACTTCAATCATGCATTCCCACCGGTGTATTAATGTTTAGATGCAAATCTAAATTGTTCCTTATAAGCTTATCTGAGCCAAATTTTTAACAACAAAAAGTTAATAAATATCTAAATCAAATTTTAAGATGGAGGTGGTGAGAAATGGTGCATCAGTATATTAAGGAGAGAACTAAAGAGTTTACAAAAGAAGAGAAGGAAAGGCGGTACAAGTATCTAGGAAAAGAAGTCATTGACTATGGTGATCCAGGGTTGGACAGCATACCAGAGTTCTATGGTATAGCCAATGCAATCTGGAGGGACTGGAAGGAAGGAGAGATAAGTACAAAAACTGCTTTGGGAAGGCTAGCCTTGCTTAAACTCCTCACCTACAAGACCAAAAATAAGAAAATCCAAGACATACCAGATGAAGAGCTTGAGGAAGTTAGAAAGTTCATTGACTATGTGATTCAGGTTATTAAGAATGAGAGCAAGAGAAAGGGAGAGCCAGAAGAAGAGAGGCAGATTGAGGAGAAAACTTAATTTTTAGGCTTCTCTCTATTTTGTTATCTTATGGCGAAAGCTATTTAACTCTGTTCTATTAGATTATTATCTGTAGGTTATGATTATGATCTACCTTGGTGTTTGAGATGGAATACGTAATTGAGACGAGAGACCTAACAAAATTCTTTGGTAAAAGGAACATAATATACCACCTCAACCTCAAAGTACCAAAAGGAGTGGTTTACGGCTTTTTGGGACCTAATGGAGCTGGTAAGACTACCACAATAAAAATGTTAACAGCTGCTTTGAGACCTACATATGGTGAGATAAAGATTTTTGGCTTAGAACTGCCACAAAAGAGAGTTGAAATTATGAAGAATGTTGGCTACATGCCAGAAGTTCCAATAGCTTATGAGGACATGACAATTTTTGACTTTTTAATTTACATGGGAAGACTCTCTGGTTTGAAAAAAGAAGAAGCAAGAGAGCATGCAAAGGAGCTTATGAGATATGTAGGGGTGGGAAGGTTAGCGTTAAACAAGATAAAAGAACTTTCTTCAGGACAAAAACAGAGGGTTTCTTTTGCCGCTGCTTTAATTGGGGACCCAGAGCTTTTGATCCTCGATGAGCCAACAGCTAACTTGGATCCCCTCGGTAGAATAGAGTTTATAGGGAGGATTATAGAGTTATCGAAGGAAGGAAAGACGATTTTTGTTAGCTCGCATATCGTGAGTGAAGTTGAGAAGATGTGCAACTATGTAGGATTAATAAATCAAGGAAGGCTAATAGCTCAAGGAAGAATAAGCGAGCTCACAAAGATAGAAGAGACGGAATATGACATATTAACCTCTGATAATAAGATAGCTATTGAGTTTCTCAAAGAAAAGCCCTATGTAAGAGAAGTTTGGGAGGAAGATGGGATTATACGGGTTGATATTGACCCTCGATTTTTAGACGAGTTTTTCTTGCAGTTTCCAAAGTATCTCAGCTTAAACGGGATCAGACTTAAGATGTTTAAACCTCACACAAGTCCTTTGGAGAGAATTTTGATGGAGAAGTTCAACATAGGTGAGGAGAGTTGATTGGCGTACTTTATGAGAATGAGGTTTATAGACTCCTAAAGTCTAGAAGGTTGAAGGTTATGATTGTTTTAATGCTTCTCCCAGTTGTTGTTTATTTCTTTACCCATGAGGAGATAACAGAGTATTCTGCAAAAGCTTTGAAAATATCCTTTCAAATAAATGTTTCGGAGTTTTTGATAAACTTTTGGGGAAGTGTCATAGGTCAGCTAATCGTCATAATACTCATGAGTGAACTGCTGGCGAGTGAGATAGATAAGGGCACTATGAGACTTCTCCTTGTAAAACCAATAAAAAAGAGCGAGATTGTTTTTGGAAAATTCTTCGCTGGGATGACTGGAATAATACTGATTTTTGGCATCCCATACTTTGTCATGCAGATATACATGGTACTCCTGTATAAATCTGGCTTTGATGGATTTAGAGCTACTTTTGGTGATTTCCTTTTTGCCTTGGGGGTTACTCTTCTAATTCTAGGTAGCTTGGGAGCATTCTCAATGTTTCTCTCGGTAATTCTCTCTCGTCCATTGTATGCTTCCCTAGCAAGTTTCGGTATCATATTTACTGCCCAATTCATTCTCCCACAACTGCCATTCTTTGATGATCCAGAGCGCTTTAACCTGAGCTATCAAATAGGGGTTCTTCTTAAGAAGGGCTTCACTCTTCACGCTGGTTTAGATGCCTATAAAGGTGATCCCAATATGAGTGCTCTATTTTTCCTGAGTATTATCTTACTGAGCTTGGCTTTTACATTATTAGGCATTTACAGAAAGGAGTATGAGGGATGAGGTATGAAGAGAGCCCTTGTGTTGCTTATGCTACTTCTTTTTGCTGGAAATGCCTTGGCTTTATCTGTGAATTTGGGCATTGATGAAGTTTTAATAATTGACAATAATTCAGTAGTTACCTTCGAGGTTTCTCAGAAAAATCCGGATTTAATTCTTTTAACTGTTGAAACTCCCAACGGGAGCTTCTCAAAAATTATGAGCTTTGGTGAGACTCTCAAAGTTAACAGTGTTAATTATACTATTGGGAGGCTTGATCTAGAAAAGCTCATCCTAACCCTTCATTTGAGCGGAAATTATTCAAGGATTAAAGTCATGAAGAAGAAGGATTTCAGTGTTGAGCTTGTTGAGAGCTTTGATACTTATATAAAGCTTAAGATAACAAACACAGGCTATTACGCGATAAATGACACTCTAGTTATAAACTCCCAAGATATTATTCTCGCTGAAATCCCGCTGTTTCTTGAGCCGGGTGAATTTAAGATTCTTAAAGTTAAAGCAAATTCCAATGTTCTCACCTTAATGCTTAAGGAAAGCAAGATTTCAAAGACGACTATAATTCCTTCGTTTAATCCGCTTGTGACAATAGAAAAAATATGGAAAGATGAAAAGCTTCACGTTCTCATAAAAAATCATGGAGATGCGGTAAATGCTACTTTAAAACTTATTTACAATGGATTAACCATTGAAAAGAAAGAAATCCAGCTCAGTGACGGAGAAGAAAAAGATGTGATTTTTGAAAGTAATATCAATCAAGGGACAATTGTTGTTGACTATGGTGTTTTAAGGCAGGAAAGCTTCTATTTTGAAAGTCCTCAAGTTTCATTAATTAAAGCAGAGAAAATTGGAGACACACTTAAAGTTTGGCTCAAAAATGAAGGAAAAATAATCTTTGTTGGGAAAGTGAGCATCTATCAGAACTCAGTTATAGTGGGGAAGCCATATTATAAAGACATCAAGATCGAGCCAAATAAAGAAGTGATTGTGGAATTCAAAGTTCCGGAAAATATTCAGTTTTTAACAATAGCTGTAAGCTCAAGAACTTATTCATTGACTTTTCCAATTTCTCTTCAAGAGGGGGTTGGGGTAAAAGCCCTTAATCCATATGCAAAGGGTTATCTGGGTGGAAAAGCCGTTTATATCTTGAGTTTGAGCGGGAATGGGAAAGTTGAGTTTGGAGTTGAAGGCTTACCTGACTCAATAAAATATGCCTTCTACTATAATGATGCTCAAATTAAAGAGCTAAATGTTGTTCAGCCTGTCCAAATAAATCTTATTCTTCAAATACCAAAGATTCCTCAAGGGTTTACTCTCAATGAGCTAATAAGGTTTAATGTAACTGTCAACAATGCTAAAATCCCTTTAGAGCTTGAAGTTAGTGGAGAAGGCATTCTCCCGGTTTATGGGGATAATTGGCTGGCTAAGATAAACTACACAAGTGAATATCATCATGTTGGAGTTCCCTACAAGGTAATTGGGAACGACATAACTCCTCCCTATCTATTTGAACCTTGGAATGGGAAGAAGATAGCAGTGCTGTATGGGAGATACGTACGGCAAGGAAGGGACTTAAGGATACACCTTTTAGATTTTTCCGGGAGGATAATTGCATCCTCAACTCAGGAAAAGGGGAGGAGTGATTGTTTGATCTTTAATCAGAGCGGATTCATGATAATGGTCGAAGGAGATGGATATTTTAATTCAGTACTGCTCGTCGCAGATTATCTGGAGCAACCAAGGAACCTGACATTTGAGCTTAGAAAGAGAGATTTTGGAATCGGACTTAGGACATTCATTCTAAATGCAACCCCTTTGAGAGGCAAAAAGCTTGAGCTGAGCGTTAACTCGACCAAAAGTGTTGAGCTTAGGGTCTATTATTTCACTTTAAATCGGGAAAAGGAAGATTTTGACCCTCTCTCAACAGATTTCAAAGGAGTTTTCAGGGGAAGTGGAAAAGAGATTAGAGGAGAAATTGGAGTTAGAAGTTATGAAGATTTCATAGCAGTTGCCATAGTAGGAGAGGGGAATGTTAGCTTAAAATTCAATGTTAAAGGTTCAGAAATAGGAGTTAAGGAGCTGAGTTCAAAGGAAGCCTATTTGATAATCCTTGTTCTTCTAGGATTTCTGGTTATGATGATTTACTTAGAAAAGAAGATTGGGTGAGCATTGTTGTATCCTGAAATTTTTTCGCGGATGTCATACAGCACTCACCCCCCTGAACAACCACCACAACTTCAACCCAACAGGAGCCCCCCTCAAATAAACCCTACCAGGAAAATCATAACCCAAACCCC